>NZ_JBSWXD010000111.1:0-22537 GCF_056160425.1 Micromonospora sp. ABR4_055 | reverse complement strand
CCCCCCCTCCCCCCCCCCCCCCCCCCCCCCCCCCCCCCCCCCCCCCCCCCCCCCCCCCCCCCCCCCCCCCCCCCCCCCCCCCCCCCCCCCCGTCGCCGTCGTACGAACCACACCGGTAGGATCTACCGATTCAGAGTGGTCCGCTGCGGAGGTCGGTCGTGCTCGGCATCGATGGGTACGAGCCACAGTGGTGCCACGACGCCGCGACGCTCGCCGCCGCCCACCGGGCCCGCTTCTCCCGCATCATCGGACGTCCGCTGGTCGACACCTGGCTGATGTGGGACCTCGACCTGGACACCTGGTACGCCAACGGCCCGGTCATTCTCGGCTTCGGTGACGTCAACGTCGAGGTCACCCACCGCAAGTTCGACGAGTGCGCGATCACCTGGAACCAGGTCGACATGTCCATGCCGCTGGACCTGCCCGGCCTGCGGCTGGACTGGCACAGCGACCGGCATCCGGCGCCTCTGCCGGCCCGGGGCCGACCGCTGCGGGCGGTCAACGTGATCGAGCGGATCATGCCGTCGCACTGGCGTCCGCACGTGCTGCACGCCGTCGAGTTCCTTTTCGACGGGGCCCGGTTGGCCGTACAGAACGCCCTCGACGAGAACGGCCTGTCCGCCGAGCCCGACGTCGAGCTGCCGATCGTCGCCTGGCGCCGCCGCCCCGTCGCCTGAGCCCACCGATGCTTGGCCCGACCCCGCCGACGGGCTTGACCCGGACCTTGGGGCCGACCACAGCATGACCCTTGCCGGTCGACCACGGCCGGCACGAGGAGGGGCACGATGCGGCTGCTCACCATCGGCGCGTTCGCCCGCGCCGCCGGACTGACGGTCAAGGCGTTGCGGATCTACGCCGACACGGGGCTGCTCCGGCCGGCGGCCGTCGACCCGGAGTCCGGCTACCGCTACTACCGGCCGGAGCAGCTGGAGCTGGCCCGGTTAATGGCCCGGCTGCGGCGTGGCGGGATGCCGCTGCGCCGCGTTCGGCAGGTCTGCGCGCACTGGCCGGACGACCCGGTGGCCGTCGCCGGGGAGATCGCCCGCTGGTGGTCGGCCACCCAGGCCGAGACGGCGGCCAGGGAACAACTCGTGACCAGCCTCGTCGCGGAACTCCAGACGAGGAGAACGACAATGACCGACCGACCGGCAGGCTACGGCCTGCGTAGCGCCGTCCGTACCGACATCGGCCGGGTGCGGACCAGCAACGAGGACCGGGCGTACGCCGGACGCCGACTGCTCGCGGTCGCCGACGGTGCCGCCGGCCCGGGTGGGGCGCAGGCCAGCAGCGCGGTGATCAAGGCGCTCGCGCAGCTCGACACCGGACCGTCGGATGCGCCGGGCACGGTCCTGGCGGATGCGCCGGGCACGGCCCTGGCGGACGCGTACCGCGCCGCCGACGACGCGATCCGCCAGGTGGGTGCCGGCACGGGTGCGTCGCCGGTCAGTACGGTGACCGCGTTGCTGCAGGTCGGCGACCGGTTCGAGCTGGTGCACGTCGGCGACACCCGGGCGTACCGGTGGCGGGGCGGCGCACTGACCCGGCTCACCCGCGACGACAGCTACGTGCAGGCGCTGGTGGACGCCGGCCGGCTCGACCCGGCGCTGGCGCTGGCACACCGGCGGCGGGCGCTGCTCACCCAGGCGCTGGACGGCACCGGGACGGCGAAACCGGCGTACGCGGCGCATCGGATCGTCGCGTACGACCGGTATCTGCTCTGCTCCGACGGGGTCTGGGCGGTGGTGCCCGACGACGACCTCGCCGCCGCGGTCGCCGCCGGGCTCGACCCGGCCGAGACGGTACGCACGGTGATCGACCTGGCGTACCAGGCGGGTGCCCCGGACAACGTCGCCTGCGTCGTCGCCGACGTCGTGCCCTGAGCCGAAGGTCAGCTCGACCTGGTGACCTGGTGCGGTACGACCGGCGGCAGCGCGTCGGCGGTGAGCAGCGCGACCGCCTCGTGCACGTCGTCGGTGAGCCGGATCAGCGGGGACAGGTCGCCGGCCGGGGACAGCGCCAGCAGCGGCGCCAGCATCGCCTCGACCGGCAGGGTCTGGGTCCAGAAGGCGCGGTCCAGGAAGACGTACGGGCCGCTGGCCCCGTCGGTGCCGTAGAACGTCTTCGTGGCCGCCTGGAACACCTCCTGCACGGTGCCGGCCCGGCCCGGCGCGAACACGATGCCGCCCCGGGCCAGCCGCAGGATGGTGTCCTCCCGGACGGCGTTGCAGAAGTACTTGGCGATCCGGCCGGCGAACAGGTTGGCCGGTTCGTGCCCGTACAGCCAGGTGGGGACGGCGAGCCCGCCGGCCCGCGCCCAGCCGGAGCCGGCGTCGTCGGTCACCGCCGCGTCGACCGGGTACCGGTCGCGGACCGCCAGCGCCGCGGCGGTGTACGGCTGCTGGTCGGCGTAGTCCGGCGCGCCGGCCAGCAGGTCGATGGCGTCGGTCAGCTCCTCTGCGTCGTGGCTGCTCAGGTACGCGCCGAGGTTCGCCGCCTCCATCACGCCCGGTCCACCGCCGGTGACCACCAGCCGGCCGGCTCGGGCCAGCTCCCAGCCGAGCGTGGCGGCCAGTCGGTACGCGGAGGTGCCGCGCGGCACCGCGTGCCCGCCCATCACCCCGATCACCGAGGCCGGCCCGTACCGGTCGATCCAGGTCCGGGTGGCGTCGGTGAGCGCGTTGTCGATGCCGTGGTCGTGCAGCCGCTGGGCCAACGCCTCCCGGATCTGCGGCTGGGCACCGCCGTGTCGGCGGAAATGCCGGTAGACCAGGTTGTCGTACATTCTGTCGGCACCGTGCTCGGCGAAACCGGCAGCCAGGTCGGCCGGGGTGTACAGCCGGGGCGGGTGGCTCGGGTACGGCCGCCCGGCGAACGGTGGGACCACGTGCGCGCCCCGGCGCACCAGCTCCGCTTCCGCCGCCGCCGACGGGAACGAACAGCCCAGGAACAACGTGTCGGTGAGGTCGATGTCGGTCAGGTCGGGCACCGGCGGTACGTCGAGCTGCAGTCCCTGCACGGTCAGCCCGGCCAGGCTGCCGGCGCGCAGATGATGGTCGAGCTCGGCGCGGGACTCCACCTCGTGCGGGGTGGAGTCGTAGTCGCCGGACAGCGCTGCGGGAGGTGGCGTGGGCATCCGGCCATTTTTCCGTACCGCCGCAACCGGCGGGGCGTGGCGCAGCGAAGCCCGGTCGTACAGCGAAGCCCGGTGGCACGAGGCCACCGGGCTTCCCAAACCGGTTCCTGGGGAGGCTCCGGACCTCTATTTCTAGTCGAGTACCGGCATCGGCACACCCGCCGCACGCGTGACGAAGGACTCATCCGTTCAGACACCATGTCGCTGCGAATACAGGTTGAATGGGCAAAATGCAGAACCTGTTGCCCGAACCGCCGGCCACCACGCTGCCCGGCGACGAGCAGGCCGAGGCGGCTCTTGCCGAGGCTGCCCAGGTGGACACCGAGGAGGCGTACGCCGCTGCCGCCGGCCGCCACCCCACCTACAGTCGGGCCTGGGCGGTGCTCGCCCAGCGTGCGTTCACCAGGGGCGAGGTCGTCGCCGCGTACGCCTACGCCCGCACCGGCTACCACCGGGGCCTGGACCAGCTGCGCCGCAGCGGCTGGAAGGGGCACGGCCCGGTGCCCTGGTCGCACCGGCCGAACCAGGGTTTCCTGGCCTGCCTGCACCTGCTGTCCCGGGCGGCCGGCGAGATCGGTGAGAGCGACGAGGCCGCCCGGTGCGCGCAGTTCCTGCGGGACTGCGACCCGGCCGCCGGGGACGCTCTCGCCAGCAGTTGACGGCTCAGAGCCCTTCGGCCACCGCCGAGGCGATCTTCAGCCATGCCTGCCGGAACGTCGCGGACAACTGCCCGTACCGGATCGGTTCCCCGCTGTCGATGATCCGCTCGTACGGTGCCAGCAGCACCGTACGGGTGCGGGCGGCGAAGTGCCGGTGGATCGGCGCCAGGTCGATCTCCCGGCGGGACGGCGGCATGGAGATGACGGTGACCGCCTGGCGGACCAGCCGCTGCCGGCCGGTCTGCTCCAGGTGGTCGAGCATCCGGGCGGCCGGCTCGGCGGAGTCGTTGCGGGCCGACATGGTCACCACGAGCTGGTCGGTGGCGTCGATCGCCGCCTGCCAGTTCTGTGCCCGTACGTTGTTCCCGGTGTCCACGAAGATCAACTTGTAGAACCGGCTGACCACCTCACGGATCTCGGCGAACGCGGCGGCGGTCAGCATCTCGCCGGCGGTGGCCGACTCGTCCGAGGCGAGCACGTCGAACATGCCTTCGCCCTGCGCCCGCACGTACTGCGACAGGTCGCCGACCCGGCCGTGTGACCCCTGGAACAGGCGCAGGTCGCGCAGCATGTCCCGGACCGTACGGGAGTGGAAGTCCTGCTGGGCGCGCATGCCGAGGGTGCCCTGTGTCTCGTTGTTGTCCCAGGCCAGCACGTAGCCGCCGCGCTTCTGCCCGAACGTCATGGCCAGCATCAGGATGGCGACGGTCTTGCCGGCCCCGCCCTTCGGGTTGACCACGGTGACCTGGCGCAGCCCACCGAAGTTGCGGCGCACCATTTCGACGTCCCGCCGGATCTCCTGCTCGTGCTGCCCCGGCGGCAGCTTGACCAGGCCCAGCGTGGTCCGGTTGAGCGCGGCCCGGACCCCCATCGTGGCGACCGGGTCGGCCGGTTTCGTCGCCCGCCGCAGGGCGAACTCCTCGGCGGTCGGCACGAACGACTCGGGTGTCCAGCCCGCCGGCAGTTGGCTGCCGTCGGCCGACGGGCTGGCCTGCTGGTGCGTCGGCGCGGCCGGCTGCCGCAGGGGATCCTGGTACGCGGGACCCTGCTGGGTGGGACCTTGCTGCACCGACCCGAGCACCCCGGGCGGCACCGGGTAGCCCGAGTCGAACATCGCCGACCGTGGCGGCGGCACCGGAGCGTCCGGCACCGGAGGCGACGGCATCCGGTGCACCCCGGGCGCTTCCTGGTACGGCTGTCGGGGCAGCTCGGTCACGCCCGGACTCACCTGCTGGTACGCCGACGCCGCCGGAGTCTGGGTAGGCGCTGGCGCTGGGGGTGACCAGGCTCCGCTGTCCGTCGGGGTCCAGTCGTCCCAGCCGGCTGCCGACACCGACGCGGCTGCCGACACCGGGCCGGCGGCGGGCGGGGCCCACGGGTCGGCGGGCTGGCCCGGCGCGGGTTCCGTCACCTCTTCCCGAGGCTCACTCGGCCGGCCGGGGCCGGTTGGCCCAGGCGGCGGTAGTGGGGGCGGCGTCGGCGTCTGACCGGGTGGCGGGGCGGGCCGGCTGGGACCAGGATGCGGCTGGCGGGGGTGGGTCGGGCCGGGCCGGGGCGGTGTCGGGTGCGGCCGGCCGGGCGCCTCCGACGTGGGCGCGGCAGCCTCCGACGTGGGCGCGGCCGCGTCCGCCGGCGGTACGGGTTGCTCCGCCAACGGTACGGGCTGCTCCGGTGACCGCCGGGGAGCCGGCGGCACGGCACCGGACGGACCAGCATCGCCGCCGGTGCCACCGTCGCGGGCGGTGCCCCCAGAACCAGCAGCACCGGTCGAGCGGCTGGTCAACCTGCTGGGTGGCTGCGCCCACGGCGACGCCGGCGAATGCGGCAGCTCCGGGTCGCGGTCGGCGGGCAACCGACCGTTGCCGGCCGTCCTGCCGTTGTCGGGCCGGACCTCGGCTCCGGACGTCACCGTTGGGATGACCGGTACCGCGATGGTCTGATCGTTGCGGGGAGTGGCCACGACCTCGTCCGGCGGCCAGAACGGCTCCTCCACCTGGCCTCCGTCAGCGTCGGTCGAACGCCCCGGATCGGTGTTGTCGTGCACTGCGTAGTACCCCCCTAGCCCCCCACGGACAACCCGAGGATGTGCAGGTCAGTCGCTACTTAGCGTCGCATACCAGGTCAGTATGTGTACACGGCCCAGGCGCCTGGTTCCACCCACCAGGAGCGTTTCCGGGTCAAGCCGCCCGCCACCCCGTCATCCAGGAACGGTAGTTCGCCGTCGCGCGGGGTGACCGCCGCCGCGCGACCACGGGCCCGGCGGATCTCGATGCGTACCCGCTCGCCGCGCCACCACGACCTGGTCTTCACCGGCACCGCCACCGCCACCTCCAGCACCCCGTCCGCCGGGTCCGCTCGGGCCACCAGTTCCACCTCCGCCAGCCGGGCGTATCCGTCGGCGTTCGCCACCACGCAGGCCAACAGCGGGTCGTTGCCCGCGCTCAGTACGGCGTCATCGACCTCGATCCGTCCGCGCCAGGGTAACGGGTGGTCGTGCTCGTCGGCGGCACCCAGCAGCGCGCCGTCCAGGGTCACCGAGCCACCGTCGGTACGCAGCAGGTCCAGCCGCCGCTGCCGGCCGCCGAGGACCGCGGCGGCGACTGCGGCCGGCTCCCTGGGCAGGGCGAGCCGGCCGGCCAGGTCGGCCGGCGGGATACCGGTTGCGCTTGCCCGTCGGGTGTCGGTGCCGGGGTCGAGCGGCAGTACCCCGATCGCCGGCAGGTCCGGCAGGGTCCGGGAGTCGGCCAGGTCGGCGGGTCGCCGGCTCGGTGGCGGGGCGTAGCGGCGTACCATCCGGCGCAGCACCGCCCGCAGCTGCCCGTCGGCGGCCGTGGCGACGATCAGCCGGGTCTTGCCGTCGTCGTCGGGCCAGGTCAGACCGTCCGGCCGGGCCGGGCCGTCCAGTCGTGCGAGGACGTCGTCGATCTCCCGGTCCGAGCGTGCGGTCACCGTCTCGACCCGCGCGCCGGCGGCGACCAGCGCGTCCCGGCAGGTCAGCACCGGCACCCGGACCGGTTCGGCGCAGTCCGGCTTCGCCCGGGTGAGTGCCGTGCCGCAGCTGACACCGCAGCCGCCGTCGCAGCCCGCGTCCGGCTGGCTGCCGAGTGTCAGCAGCACCACGTCGTACACCGTCGCCGCCTTCCGCCGATCTCTGCGGCCACGTCCACCAGGTTCGTGACCCTTGTTAGCCTGACTCCTCGGGCTTGCCACGCGGTCGCCACCTGGCACCCGAGCCCCATGGAGGCGGGTTACACAAAGATGCCAGCGATCGTGCTGCTCGGCGCGCAATGGGGTGACGAGGGCAAGGGCAAGGTTACCGACCTGCTTGGCGAGCGGGTCCACTACGTGGTGCGGTTCTCCGGCGGCAACAACGCCGGGCACACCGTGATCACGCCGGACGGGCAGAAGTACGCCCTGCACCTGATGCCGTCCGGTGCGCTCTCCCCGAACGCGATGATCATCATCGGTAACGGGGTGGTGGTCGACCCGAAGGTCCTGCTGACCGAGATCGACGGCCTCGCCGAACGCGGCGTGGACGTCTCCCGGCTGCGGATCTCCGGCGACGCGCACCTGATCATGCCGCACCACCGGGCGCTGGACAGGGTGGTCGAGCGCTACCTCGGATCGTCGCGGATCGGCACCACCGGGCGCGGCATCGGGCCGGCGTACGGCGACAAGGTGGCCCGGATGGGCATCCGGGTGCAGGACCTGCTCGACCCCGGCATTCTGCGCAAGAAGCTCGAGCTGGCGCTGCGGGAGAAGAACCAGATCCTGTTCAAGGTCTACAACCGCAAGGCGCTCGACCTGGACGCGGTGGTCGAGGAGTACCTGGCGTACGCCCAGCGGCTGCGTCCGCACATCGCCGAGACCCGGGCGATCCTCTGGGACGCCCTCGACCGGGGCGACACGGTGCTGCTGGAGGGCGCGCAGGCCACCATGCTCGACATGGACCACGGCACGTACCCGTTCGTGACCTCGTCCAACCCCACGTCGGGCGGGGCCTGCGTGGGCACCGGCATCCCGCCGACCGCGATCACCAAGGTGATCGGGGTGACCAAGGCGTACACCACCCGGGTCGGCTCCGGGCCGTTCCCGACCGAGCTGTTCGACGCCGCCGGTGACCATCTGCGCAAGATCGGTGCCGAGTACGGCACCACCACCGGTCGGGAGCGTCGCTGCGGCTGGTTCGATGCGGTCGTCGGCCGGTACGCCGTACGGCTCAACGGCATCACCGACCTGGTCGTCACCAAGCTCGACGTGCTGACCGGGCTGGCGAAGGTGCCGATCTGCGTCGGCTACGAGATCGACGGCGAGCGGTTCGACGACATGCCGATGACCCAGACCGGCTTCCACCACGCCACGCCGATCTACGAGGAGCACGACGGCTGGTGGGAGGACATCACCGCGGCCCGCACCGAGGCGGAGCTGCCGGTCAACGCCCGGCGCTACATCGCCCGGATCGAGGAGCTGTGCCGGGCCCGGGTCAGCGTGGTCGGCGTCGGTCCCGGCCGGGAGGAGAACGTGGTACGCCACGAGCTGCTCTGAGCCGTACCGTCGGCTCTGAGCGGTACCCGTGCCCCCGGCACGCGGATCCTCAGAGAATCCTCAGATCTCCGCCAAGCGTGGCGGAGCATGCCTGCTTCATGATCGAACCGGACCCGAACGTCCGCCGGTTGCCACCAGCGCCGGCGGCGGGGCACCGTTCCCGGTATTCGATTGATAGTAACTGATAGCAGGGAGTAAGGCAGTGAGCCGGCTGTACGGCGATCCCAATCGCGTGCGAGACGCGATGGAGGCCACCCCCACCCCGACCCCTCCGACCGGCATCCCCCCGATGACCTTGGCCCGCTGGACCCTGTGGGGTGTGCTGGCTGCCAACCTGTTGATCCTCGAAGTGGCCTTCTTCGCGTACGGCCAGGGCAAGCACCCGGTGCTGACCGTCGCCAAGTTCTTCGGCCTGCACGCCGCCATGATCATGATGCTGCAGCTGACCCTGGTGGCCCGGATTCCCTGGCTGGACCGGCGGCTCGGGATGGACCGGCTCACCGCTTGGCACCGGTGGATCGGTTTCGGTCTGTTCTGGACCGTGATGCTGCACGCCGTGTTCGTGATCGCCGGCTACGCCACCCTGTACGACATGGGCTTCGGCGAGACGTTCCTGAGCCTGGCCGGGGTGACCGCCTCGCTGCTCGGGATGATCGCCGCCGGCATCATGATCGTCGTGGTCGGGGCCTCCATCCGGTACGCCCGCCGCCGCCTGCCGTACGAGGCCTGGCACAGCCTGCACGTGCTGATCTACCTCGCGCTGCTGGCCGGCCTGGTGCACCAGTTCATGGAGACCACCACCTTCGACTCGGCCCCGGCCAACATCTACTGGTGGACACTGTGGGCACTGGTGATCGGGTCGCTGATCGTCAACCGGGCGATCGTCCCGCTGTGGCGCAACGCGTACCACCAGTTCCGGGTCGCCGCCGTGGTGCCCGAGGCCGACAACGTGACCTCGGTGTACGTCACCGGCCGGCATCTGGACCGGCTGCCGTCGCGCGCCGGGCAGTTCTGCATCTGGCGGTTCCCCGGTCACAACCGCTGGTGGCAGGCGAACCCGTTCTCGCTGTCGGCGGCACCCGACGGACGTTCCCTGCGGCTGACCGCGAAGGCCGCCGGCAAGACCAGCGCCGGGCTACGGCACCTGAAGGTCGGCAACCGGGTCTTCATCGAGGGGCCGTACGGCGCATTCACCAACCTGCACCGCAAACTGGACAAGACCCTGCTGGTCGCCGGTGGCGTCGGGGTCACCCCGATCCGGGCGCTGCTGGAGGAGTCGGGCGGTTCGACGGTGGTGCTCTACCGGGCGGCCAAGGAGACCGACGCGGTGCTCCTCGGCGAGCTGCAAGGGCTGGCCGCCGCGCAGGGTGCGCAGCTGCACGTGCTGACCGGGCGCACCGGGTCCGGGTCGCCGCCGAACCGGCCGTTCGACCCGGAGAACCTGCTCGCACGGGTGCCGGACATCACCGAACGCGAGGTGTTCGTCTGCGGGCCGCCGGCGATGACCACCGCCGTCGTCGACAGTGTCCGGGCCATCGGCGTGCCGAACGCCCAGATCCACGCCGAACGCTTCGGTCTGGGCTGAACCCTGAGGGGTTTGGGCTGAACCCTGAGGCTCAGCCCTTCCTCAGAGAATCCTCAGATCTCCATCACGCGCCGTGTCCGGTCGCGGCCCGATGATCGTAGGACCTGTCGGCGGGTCGGCGGGTTCGACCCGGAAGGGCGAAACAAGGGTGAGCGACAGCGACGGCACCAGCGCGATCGTGATCGGGGCGGGAATCGCCGGTCTGGCCACCGCGCGGGTGCTGAGCGACCACGTCGATCGGGTGACGGTCCTGGAACGGGACCGGCTGCCCGACGACGCGGTGCCACGCCGGGGCGTCCCGCAGGGCCGCCACGGCCACCTGCTGCTGGCGGCCGGTCGGCGGCTCCTTGACGGCTGGTTCCCCGGGCTCACCGGGGAACTGGCCGCCGCCGGTGCCGTCCCACTGCACGGCGCCGACCTGGTGTGGCATCAGGGCGGCGGCTACCGGGCCCGTCCCGACCTCGGGTTCCTCGCCATGTCGGCGAGTCGGCCGCTGCTGGAGGACGCGGTCCGTCGGTGCCTGCTGCGGCAGCGGCGCAACGTGACCGTCGTCGACCGGACCGCGGTCGACGGCCTGGTCGTCGCGACCGGCCGGACTGCCGGCGCCCGGATGCTCGGCGCCAGCGTCGACGATGCCCGGGTCACCGGTGTCCGGGTGGACGGGGTCGAGCACCGGGCCGACCTGGTCGTCGCCTGTACCGGGCGCAACACCCGCTTCCTGGACCAGTTGGCCGAGCTTGGCTTCCCGGCACCGGAGGTCGCGGCGGTACGGGTCGACGCGGCGTACGCGTCGCAGCTGGTCCGGCGGGGCCCGGATGACCTCGACGGTGCCCTCGCGGTCGTGGTCGACGACCGGGCCGGCGGCCACCGGACCGGCACCATGGTGCCGGTGGAAGGCGACCGCTGGCTGATCACCATCGGCTCCCGGCACGGGGAGGTGCCGCCGAGTGACCCGGTCGAGTTCGAGAACTTCGCCCGGGAGCTCCCGTCACCCACCATCGCCGACGTGCTGACCAAGGCCGAAGCGCTCAGCCCGGTGCTGACCCACCGGATCGCCACCGATCAGCGCCGGCAGGTGGAACGGCTGCGCCGTACCCCGGCCGGATTCCTGGTCCTGGGCGACGCGATCTGCAGCCTCAACCCGATCCACGCGCAAGGTGTGACCTCCGCCGCCCGGCAGGCTCGGGCGTTGGACCGGGCGCTGCGGCGGTACGGGCCGACCTCGCCACGGCTGGCCGGTGCCTTCTACCGTCGGGCCGGCCGGGCGGTCGACGCACTGTGGCGTACCGCCGTCGGAGCCGACTTCGCCGATCCCCGGACCACGGGCCACCGGCCGGTCGGTACCGGTCTGGTCAACCGGTACCGGAACCTGGTGTCCCGGGCCTGTCACACGTCGCCGGTGGTGGCCCGGCAGGCGCTGCTGGTGCAGCATCTGCTGGCCCGGCCGCGGATCGACCAGTGGCGGCGGCCGCCGGTCGGGATCAGCGGCGACGGCCAACCGGGCCGATCAGTAGATCGTCACGTCGTACTCGTCGACCGCCTCGCGCACCGGCTGGTAGAAGGTCGTGCCGCCGGTCCGGCAGTTGCCGCTGCCGCCCGAGGTGAGGCCCAGCGCGGTCGACCCGGAGTAGAGCGGGCCGCCGGAGTCGCCCGGCTCGGCGCAGACGTTGGTCCGGATCAGACCGCGGACGACCCCGCTGCCCAGGTAGCGGACCCGGGCGTTGAGCGCGGTGACCGTACCGCTGTGGGTGCCGGTGGTCGAACCGGTGCGGGTCACCGACTGCCCGACGAAGGCGTCGCCGACGCTGAACCCACCCGGGTGGCTCTGCGCCGGGTTGTCGTAGCGGACCAGCGCGTAGTCGTCACCGGGGAAGCTGTAGTCGATGGTCGGGCCGATCAGGTTGGTCTGCGCGGAGTTGCTGTACCAGGTGCTGACCACCTCACCGCAGTGCCCGGCGGTGAGGAAGTAGTAGGTGCTGCCGCGTACGGCGTTGAACCCGAGCGAGCACCGGCCGCCGCTGCCGTAGATCGGGTCGCCGGACGAGACCAGCCGGGTGAAGACGCCGGACGTACGCTCGACCCGGATCGCGCTGGCCTTGCCGCGTGCGGCCAGCCGGATCTTGGCGATCTCGGCGCGGGAGACGCTGCTGTCGGCGGTCACCACGACGCGACCGGAGGCGCTGTCGACGTGCCAGGCGATCCCTTCGACGCCGGAGGCTTCCACCAGGTCGCTGACCTGGGCTAGTTCGCTGGCGGTGTAGACGACCGGGGCGGCTGCCCCGGCGGATGGCAGGGCGAGCGCGCCGGCGGTGACTACGCCGACGGCGACGGCGAGCAGCCGGGTGGCCCGACTGGTCGTGTGGCTGAGCCGCACTGTTCCCTCCTGAATGTGACTGGGGATCTCAGGCTTACTGGATATTGACAGTTTTGTTGTGTGTCGATGCTGATGCAAGCGCTAACATGGCAAAATTACTTAGACAATAGCAAATATGAAAAACAATCCTGGCAGTTGTCTGACTTGGCGGCGTCCCGCTTTGGTCAGAAGGTGGTCCGGTCGGGGTCGGCGATTCGGTCCAGCACGGTCGTCCAGGTGGTACGCAGCGCCCATGGCCGGCCGACAGCTGCCTCACCGCTGTCCGGCCAGTGGATGTCCGCGCGGTCCTGGGGGTGGACGTTTGGCACGGGAGGGCGGCATCGGGCGATCATGTCGCCCTCTGGTCTGGTGTCCAATGAATGTCTGACACTGACCGTCTCCTGCTTGAATTTGCGACCATTCCACAACCGTGGACCCTGGTAACGTTCCGGGGCGACACAGATCGATTCTTGTCGATCATGGTGTTCCTGTGTCGATCCAGTTCTTCCTCGAGAGGATCACGGATGTCCCGTCCCGCCCGCCTCACCCGGCGCGCCCTCGTCGCAGCGATCACCGGCGCCCTCGTCGCCACCCTCACGCCCGGCACCCCGGTCTCGGCCGCCGACCGACCCTTCATCTACCAGGTAACCCCCGGCACCGCGCAGTGGCGCGCGCTGAGCAGCCACCAGGAGATGGTCGACGCCGTACAGATGCCGGACAAGACCGCCGCCGCCTTGCGGACCCCGCTGCTCGTCGACGCCGTCCTGGCGTACCCGCTGCTGCCCGACGCCCTGGCCTTCAACAGCGTCCAACAAGGCTTCGAGACCGTCACCGCACGCTTCACCGGACTGCAGGAACTGCTCCGCCGCCCCGACGCCGGCCAGGAACTGCTGAAGCGCTACCGGACCCTGAACCTTGCGGCCCGCCCCGGTGAGACGCTCGATGAAGCAGGTGACCGGGTCATGACCGCATGGAAACTGGAAACCGTCCTCGCCCAGCCGCAGGTGCTGGCCACCCTGACCACGGCGCAGTCCGCGGAGTTGCTGCACGTCGGACTCGCCGTACACCGAGCCAAGCAGGCCGACGCCAAGACGTACAGCCAGGCCAGCCTGGAACCGACCGCGGTGCTGCTGGGCCGCACGCTCGCGATCCGGGAAGGCTGGGACTGGACCCGCTCGGAGTTGCTGCGGGAGGGCCTGCAACTGCGGCCGGGCGCGGTCGAGACCACCGTTGCCGCCGTACGGGCACACCTGGCCGATCCCAGCGTCGCGCACCCGGTCAGCGACGACGTCGGGACGCTGGACTACTACAGCACCGTCTACACCCCCAACGGCACCCCGGTCACGGTGATCACCAGGACGTACGAGCTGACCAGCGCCGAGATCACCAACGGCAACAACTACGTGGACAGCTTTTATCCGTCGGCCACCCGGGAAAGCAACGCCTCGCGCATGTACAACTGCCACTCATACGCCTGGTACAGCACTTCCAGCGCGAACAACCGGTGGATGAACAGCCCCGGTGACGACCAGTACTGGCTCGATGGCAGCTACACCCGCTGGCACCCGCCGTACATCTGGTTCTCCAGCATGAAGCTGTCGTACGCCAGTGACGATCACTCCGGCATCTGGGTCGGCACCAGCAGGTACGTACGGTCCAAGTGGGGTCAGCTGCCCCTGATGTACCACTACTGGAACTACTCCCCGTACAGCAGTGCCACCACCAACTCGTACTTTCCGTCCTGACCGACCTTGGGAGCCTGATTGGCAGCGGGGACGTGCCGGGCGGGAACGGATCCCGCCAGGCACGTGGTGCTTGCCGACCGTCGACCGGCCCGGTCGCTGCTACTCGTAGCGCAGCGATTCGACCGGATCGGCCCGGGCCGCCCGCGACGCCGGCAGCGTGCCGGCCAGGAACGCGATCGCCATCACCAGCAGGATGATCATCGCGATCGGGGCCGGCTCGAACGCGATCAGCGTCAGTCCGGGCAGGTCCGACAGGAAACCGTCGGCCAGCGCGCTGCTGATCGCCGTACCGGCCACGATCGCCAACACCGCACCGATCGCGCTACCAAGGAAACCGATGACCGTGGCCTCCAGGCTGAACAGGCCGAACACCTTGCCGGAGCCCATGCCCATCGCCTTCATCAAGCCGATCTCGCGGGTGCGCTCCTGCACCGACATGAACAGGGTGTTGACGATCCCGAAGCTCGCCGCCAGCAGCGCGATCACCGCGAAGGCGTTGAGCACCCAGACGATGCCGTCGATGACGGTCCGGAACGCCCCGAGTTGGTCGGCGACCGTGCTCCCGGTGTAGCCGGCGTCGGCCAGTCGATCCTTCAGCGCGTCGATCTGCTCGTCGGTCGCGGCGGGGTCGAACCAGATGCTCGCCTGGGCGTACCGCTGCGCCTCGACGGCGGGGATGCCGGTGTTCTGCGCGTCGAACAGCGCGTCGGTCAGCGCGTCGTTGGGCACGATGCTGGCTCCGGCCGGGGTCGCCAGGGTCTCCTCGGCCACCCCGACGATCGTCGCCTCGATCACCTGCCGGGTGCGCTCGGCGTCGGTGACCGCGATCGAGACGGTCTCGCCGAGCGCAGCCGCCTCGTCGGCGAAGCCGAGGGGTTCGACGTACGACGTCGGGAGTGCGAGCTGCGGCTGGGCGGACGAGTTGTCCGGCTCGGCCCCGGCCGCCAGCGGCGTCTGCTGCCCGGCGACCAGCCCGCCGACGTCGACGACGTAGCGCGTACCGTCGCCGACCTGGATGTAGTCAGCGCTGATCGACCTGGTGGGCTGCACGTCGAGCACACCTTCGATGTCGGCCAGCGCTTCGAGATCCGCCGGGGTGAGCGCGACGACCGTCTGCCCGGGTGGCCCGGCCTCCCCGCTCGACACCGTGTCCGGGTCGTACTCGGCCGGCCCGGCGTCGGCGGTGCCGAACCCGTCGCCCTGCTCGGAGGTCTTCACGACCGTCATGACGTCAGAGGCGCCGATCGCGGTCACCGTGTCGTCGATGTACGCGTTGATGCCGGTGCCGAGCCCGCTGGTCAGGGTCAGGGTGAATGCGCCGATGAAGATCGCCAGGATCGTCAGCAGCGTGCGGGTCTTGGACCGGAAGGTGTTCGCGGTGGCCGAACCGACCAGGTCGGAGATCTTCATGCCGGCACCGCCGCCGAGTCGCTGACCAGCTGACCGTCCCGGACGAGGATGCGGCGGTCGCAGCGCGCCGCGAGCTCCTCGTCGTGGGTGACGACGATCAGGGTGATGCCGTTCTGCCGGTTGAGGCCGAAGAGAATGTCCTCCACCACCGTGCCGGTCGCGGAATCGAGGTTGCCGGTGGGCTCGTCGGCGAAGATGATCCGCGGATTGTTCACCAGCGCCCGCGCGATCACCACGCGTTGTTTCTGCCCACCGGAAAGATTCGCGGCCTTGTTCTTCGCCTTGTCAACCAGCTCCAGTTGCTCCAAGGCGGCCATGCCGCGCCGTCTGCGCTCGGTGCGCCCCACGCCGGCGATCTTCATCGGAAGCATGACGTTGTCGAGCACCGAGATGTTCGAGGTGAGGAAGAACTGCTGGAAGACGAACCCGAAGGTCTTGTTGCGGGTCTGGTTGAGCCGGCTGCCCCGCAGCGTACGGGTATCGACGCCGCCGAGCATGATCGAGCCCGACGTTGGCGCGTCCAGCAGCGCGAGAATGTGCATCAGGGTCGACTTGCCCGACCCGCTCTTGCCGAGGATCGCGACGCTTTCCCCGTCATGTATGTCGAAGTTTACTCCCTTCAACGCGTCGAAGCTGTTCGCGCCCCGGCCGTACGTTTTCTGTACGTTGACAGCCGAGATGACAGGGCTTTCCATCGGACTCCTCGTATTCGCCGACCAGGCCGCTTTCCGGCTGGTGTCTCCATCGTCGTCAACGGCCCGGCCCGCCGCGTCACTCTGCGGCGGGCACCCGCGTACCGCGTGCGCGGTATCGGGGATTACCGCGACAGGTGGACCTGCCCGGTCACGGCGGCCGGCAGACTGGGGCCATGACGACCACTACGGCCGGGCCGGCGGACCCGAGACATCGGCGTCCGCGCGTACCGCCGTGGGTCGGTGACCTCGTCGCGGCGGTGATCATCGTCGCGACGGCGCTCACCCCGTTCAAAGTCCCCGAGCATGAGCAGGCCGGACCGGTCACCGTCGCCCTGGCGATCGTCCCGGCCGTGCTGCTGCCGCTGCGGCGGCGCTGGCCGCTGCCGGTGCTGGCCGGCTGTATCGCGGTCTACGGTCTGGTGGCGGCCACCGGGGCGCTGGAGCCGGGCGTGGTGCTCGCGGTGTCGATCGCTATGTTCGGCGCGGCGAACCGCACGGACCGGCGGACCACGCTCACCACAGCCTGCGCCGCCGTTGTCGCGACGACCCTACTCAACCTCCTGACGGCAATCGGGAGCGTGTTCGATCCCCGGGCGTTCCAGGTCATCGTCCTGGTCGCGTTCGCGGCCGCCGCTGGCGACGCCACCCGGTCCCGGCGGGAGTACCTGCTCGCTATCCTCGAACGCGCCGAGCGTGCCGAACAGACCCGCGAATCGGAGGCCCGTCGACGGGTGACCGAGGAACGGCTGCGGATCGCCCGTGACCTGCACGACGTCGTCGCTCACCAGATCTCGGTGATCAGTTTGAACGCCGGGGTGGCCTCGTCGGCGCTGCAGACCCGCCCTGACCGGGCCCAGCAGTCGCTCGGCGTCATCCGGGGCGCGGCCCGGACCGTGCTCACCGAGATCGGCGACCTGCTGCGGGTGCTGCGGACCGAGGACGACGACCCGGCCAACGGGGCGGCGACCGCCCCGCAGCCGGGTATGCACCGGCTCGACCAGCTGGTCGCCGGGTTCACCGGGGCCGGGCTCCACGTGTCGCTGCGTACCGACGGGGATCTGTCGGCGGTCACTGGCGCGGTCGACGTGGTCGCCTACCGGGTGATCCAGGAAGGCCTGACCAACGCCCATAAGCATGGTGCCGGGCATCGCGCGCATGTCCAGGTCGAGGTCGACCCTGACCGGATCCACGTGATGGTCACGAATCCGGTGTCCGGCCGGTCGGCCGACGACCGGCCCGAGGTGCCCAGCAGCGGGCACGGACTGGTCGGTCTGCGGGAACGGGTCGCCTCGGTCCGTGGCGTCGTCGAAACCGGCCTGTCCCCGGGCGGCTACCGGCTCGCCGCCACCCTGCCGCTACCCAAGGAGGAACCCCGGTGACCAGCGTGCTCGTCGTCGACGACCAGCCACTGATCCGCCAGGCCGTGACCGACATCCTGACCGACCACGACGAGATCAGCGTCGTCGGCGAAGCCGTCAACGGTACGCAGGCCGTCGGGCTCGCCGGGTCGCTGCGTCCCGACGTCGTACTGATGGACATCCGGATGCCGCAACTCGACGGCATCGGCGCGACGGCGGCCATCTGCGCCGACCCGGCGCTGGCCGACACCCGGGTGCTGATCCTCACCACGTTCGAGGAGGACGAGTACCTGGTGGCGGCGCTGCGGGCGGGTGCCAGCGGCTTCATCGGCAAGGGTGCGGAGCCGGAGGAGATCGTCCGGGCGGTCCGCGCGGTGCACGCCGGTGAGGCGCTGCTGTCGCCGGCCGCGACCCGCAGCCTCATCGAGCGGTACGTGCTGCCAGGCCACGCACCGGCCGCAGCGGTGAGCCGGCCGAATCCGGCCAGCGAGGCGCTCGACCAGTTGACCGACCGGGAACGCGAGGTGCTGCTGCTGGTCGCGCGCGGCCGGTCGAACCAGCAGATCGCCCAGGACCTGGTGATCTCGCCGCACACGGCGAAGACCCACGTCAACCGGATCATGACCAAGCTGTACGCGCACGACCGCGCCCAGTTGGTCATCCTCGCGTACGAGAGCGGCCTGCTGACCCCCGGCCTGACCTGAGTGCCGAGGCGTCTGTCGGAGATCTTGCACCGTGCTGCCCGGGTCCGCCTTGTGGTCCGTGGACTGGCCCGCCTACCGTATCGATATGTCCCGATCATTGTTGTTGATGGGGCGGGGGTGCCTGCCGAGCGGGGTACGGGCCGCCATGGTCGTGGCGGCCGGCACGGCGCTGTCGTTGCTCGCGGTCGCTCCGGTGCGGGCCGCCGACATGGTCCCCCAGGCCTGCCCGATCGAGGAGACCTACGAGGTCTGGTCGCCACAGAAGGTCTGGATCTCCACCGACACCGCGAGCGACTGGCAGACCGGTCCCGGGTCCATCGACTTCACCGGTAGCGGCACGATCGACATCTCGGTCACCACGTCGGCGAGCTTTTCGGTCTCGGCCGGTGCGCTCGTCGCGTCGGCTGAGACCACCTTCGGTGTCGACCTCACCGTCGGGTCGAGCCACACGACCAGCTGGAGCCACTCGATCCCGCTGTCGTCGGGGGTGACGTCCCGCCTGGTACGGACGAAAGAAGGCCGGCTGTTCGGCTTCAGGAAGCATCGGCTCAACACCAACTGCACGGTGACCACGTCGGCTGACGCGGTGGCGTACGCCCCACTCGCGTCACACAGTTCGAACTACTACTGCTGGAAGCGGGACGACTACCCGGCGACGGCCTGGTGGTATCCGAACCCGCAGGGCGGGTGTTAACAAGGGGTGACGTGGGGAGACATGGGAAGGCTGCCTACCGCCCTGGGCCTCGCTGTGGTCCTGGCGTTCGGCGTCGCCGGGTGCACCGGCGGCTCGGACGGCCCGGATAGCGGGGCGCCCAGGCAGTCGTCGTCCGCAGGCCTGGCCGACGACGATCATCGGGGTGTCGCCCTCGAATCGGCCGGGCGCGGCAGCCAGCACAGCTCACAGCTGGAGGTCAGCCAGAGCCGCTACGACGGCCTGGTCGTCTTCCGGAACGTGACAAGCTCTCCGGTCCAGCTGATCTCCGTTGAGATGGCGACCAGCGACTCGGCGGTCGTCAGCGTGGACTCCGTCGGCCTGGTGGCGCTGGCGCCGGACCAACCCGACGGAGTCGGCTTCACCGACCGGTTCCCGCCCGTGTTCGCACCTGGTCTGACCGCCGTCGACCCGGCTTCGGTCGAGCTGCTGCCGAGCGATGCCAGCCGGGAACGCTACTCGACCGTATTCAAGATCACGGCCGTTCGGCCCGGCCTGTGGGAGGCCCCACCCGTCACGGTGACCTACCGGTCGACCGGGGGCGTTCGCTCGATCGACTTCCCGCACCGGCTCTCTGTCTGCGTCGAGCCCGCCTCGACGGCCGAGTGTTGAGGCGGGCTCGACGGGCGGTCCCCGCCATGAGTCCGTTGAGCAGGGCTGTGTGGCGGAGGGTTCAAGGGGTTGGTCAGTGGGTGGGCCGGGCGTCGAGGAACGGGCTGGGCGCACCGGCGTAGGAGACGTAGAGCGAGTCCCGGGCGCGGGTGCAGGCGACGAAGAGCAGGCAGCGTTCCCGTTGCAGGTCGTGCCGGTGCGCGGTGGGGTCGTCGTCGGCTGCGGTGATCGTCGAGCGGGCCGGCATGGTGTCGGCGTCGACGCCGATCGCCGCGACGCAGCGGAACTCGAGCCCTTTCATCGCGTGCATGGTGCCGACCCGTACCGCGTTGGTCTTGCTGGCGGTGGGGGTGCTGACCGGGATGCCGGCGGTGCCGAGCCGGTCGCGGGCGGCGCGGGCCAGGTGGCCGTTGCGGGCGGCGACGGCGATCGCGTGTGGCTCGACCCCGTCGTCGATCCAGCTGCGTACCTGGGTGACGAGCTGGTCGTGCTCGGCGTCCCGGTCCGGGTGGCCGGCTACCCGGGGCCGGCGGCCGTGCATCGGCGACCGGTAGCCGGTCAGGTCGTCCTGCTGGTCGTCCAGCCCGGTCGGGTGCACGCCGGTGAGCAGCCGCACCGACCAGGCGAGGATCTCCTGGGTGGTGCGGTAGTTGATGGTCAGCTTGCGGCTGCGGCCGCGGATCCCGACGCCGAGGCTGCCCAGCGACACATGGTTGTCGTAGATGCGCTGGTGCGGGTCGGCGACGATGAACAGGTCGTCGGGGCCGGCGGCGACGGCGGCCCGCAGCAGTCGCCACTGGGCCGGGTGCAGGTCCTGGCCTTCGTCGACGATGACGTGCCGGTACGGGCGGTCCGGCCGTTCGGCGAGGATCTTCGCCGCCTGGTCGGCCAGCTGCAGGTGGGTGTGCTGGTCCTGTTGCCGCAGCGCGTCGGTGACCTGCCGGATCGCTTCCCAGACGGCGAGCCGCTGGTCGGCGCGCAGCGGTGCGCCGCGGCCGTGCCGGCGGGCGGCGAGGTAGCCGGCCGGCTCGGTGATGCCCTGGGCCAGGATCACCTGTTCCCATTCGCGTTGCAGGAAGGTGGCGCTGTGCTGCCCGCCGGTGGCGTCGGCGGCCTGTTCCCACAGCGGTCGGGTGACGGTCCTGGCGTCGGCGATGACCGGTTGGCGGCCGAGGGTTTCGGCGACGATCCGGTAGGCGAGCCGGTCGACGTTCAGCACGTCGATCCGGTCCCGTATCGGCGCATCGTCGGTGAGCAGGCCGAGCTGCCGGTCGAGGGCGTCGGCGAGGTTGCGGGTGAAGGTGGTCAGCAGCAGCCGGTCCGGGCCGCCGGTGATCCGGGCGGCGAGGAACACCGCCCGGTGCAGGGCGGTCACCGTCTTGCCGGTGCCGGCACCGCCGGTGACCAGCGCCGGTCCGGCGTACGACGGGCGGTGGGCGATCTCCCGTTGGGTCGGGTGCAGGAAGACCCGCCAGGCGTCGAACGGGTGGGCGAGGATGCTGGCCAGCTCGGCGGGGCCGGAGACCAGGTGGAAGCGGTCCGGGGTGCGGGCGGCGGCGGCGGCCAGGTCGTCCGGGTCGACCGGCTCGGCGGGTGCGCTGGTCGGCAGGTGTGCGCTGACCTCGTCCCAGACCTGCTCCGGGGTGTATCCGGCGGCGAGGCCGGTGAGTGCGTCGTACTGGGCGGCGGGTAGCAGGTTCGCCAGGGCTTCCAGGTGCGCTTCGGTGGTGAGCAGCCGGACCAGGGGGAGGATGTCGGCGTCGACGCCGAGTCGGATCAGGTCGGCGTCGTTGACCCGGCTGAACAGCATGCTCGGGTTGGCCCTGGCGGCCTGCTGCAGGGCTGGCTCGATGCTGTCGAGGGCCTGCTGGTTGCGGACCTCGAGGACGCCGAGGGCCTGGTTGACGGTGAACCGCCGGCTGGTGGCGTACTCGATGGCGTCGTCGTGGGGCAGGACGGTGAGCAGCAGGAACTCGTCGCCGCTGGTCGGGGCGAGTACGACGCCCCGGTAGAACTGGGTGATCCGGATGGTGCGGATGCGGGAGTCCTTGGCGTTGGCGAGTTTCTCCAGGTGGATGCCGGCGTGGGTGTGTGCCGCGAACTTGTCGATCACGGCGGAAACCGATTTCTGAACGGGTTTTTGCAGCTTGGCATAGTCGGCCAGGAAGTCCTTGGCGATTCCGAGCTTGGCCACTGTCGTAACCCCTGTCGACTGTGTGGACGAATTGCACTAGCCTGCACGCCTGCGTTCGCGGAGAGCCCATGCTACGCAACAGTTCCGAGCGCGGAGAACGACGAAAGGTGCAGAGTGGAGGCACGTACGTATGGAATGGGCCGTTCGGACATCTCGCACCAAACTATCGACGATGGTCAGCGTGGTGGATCTGCTGTCACAACCCTGACGGACCAGTCGGCGGTGCCCGCCGAAGGCCAACTGGTGACGGTGCGAAACCGCAGGTGGGTGGCGGCGCAGGTGCATCGCGGCGAGGTCGCCAGCGCCGACCCGCAGGTGTTCACCGGGCAGGCGCCGCACCTGGTGCAGCTGATCAGCGTCGAGGACGACGCCCGCGACGAGGAGTTGCGGGTGGTCTGGGAGTTGGAGCCCGGTCGGGCGGTGCACGACTCCACCGTCCTGCCCGGTCCGGGTGACGGGTTCGACGACCCGGCCCAACTGGACGCATTCCTCGACGCGGTCCGTTGGGGCGCGATTGCCTCGGCCGACCGTACGGCGTTGCAGGCCCCGTTCCGTTCCGGCGTGGAAATCGAGGACTACCAGCTTGACCCGGTGGTGCGGGCGTTGGCGATGCCACGGACCAACTTATTGATCGCCGATGATGTCGGTCTGGGTAAGACAATCGAATCCGGCCTGGTCATGCAGGAGTTGATGTTGCGGCACCGGGCCCGGACGATGGTGATCGAGGTCTATTCACAGGCGATCCTGTAGAAGTGCAGCCCGATGACACAGGAGATCGTTTCCGTGAAGGTCGCGAGCGGTCTGCGGTAGTCGGTGTGCAGGATTCTCCAGG
>NZ_JBSWXD010000110.1:0-22543 GCF_056160425.1 Micromonospora sp. ABR4_055 | reverse complement strand
GGGAGGACCCGGGTTTACCTTTTTTTTGGGGTGGGGGTGGGAACCAAGGGGTTTTCTGCAGGTTTGGTGCCCTGGTTTCGTTTTGGTTTCCCTGTGGCATCAAGCCCAACCGGCACCCCCACCCAGAAGGATCACCGTGCACTCAAGAACAATGACGTGAAGTAATCGGCAGGTTCGAGAAGCGATGCCAGTTCCGTCGTTGTGCGGAGCCCATGGGGTCAGCGGCGGCCGACGGTGAGGACAGGCTTGGTGACCTCGGCGTAGAAGTCGTTGCCCTTGTCGTCGACGACGATGAACGCCGGGAAGTCCTCCACCTCGATCTTCCAGATGGCCTCCATGCCCAGCTCCGGGTATTCGAGGACCTCGACGTGCCGGATGCAGTCCTGGGCCAGCCGGGCCGCCGGGCCGCCGATCGAGCCGAGGTAGAAGCCGCCGTGCGTACCGCAGGAGCGGGTGACCTGCGCGGACCGGTTGCCCTTGGCGAGCATGATGTGCGAGCCACCGGCGGCCTGGAACTTCTCCACGTACGCGTCCATCCGCCCGGCGGTGGTCGGGCCGAACGAGCCGGACGCGTACCCCTCGGGAGTCTTCGCCGGGCCGGCGTAGTAGACGGCGTGGTCCCGCAGGTACTGCGGCATCGGCTCACCGGCGTCCAGCCGCTCGGCGATCTTCGCGTGGGCGATGTCCCGGGCGACGACCAGCGGGCCGGTCAGCGACAGCCGGGTCTTCACCGGGTACTTCGACAACTCGGCGCGGATCTCGGCCATCGGCCGGTTCAGGTCGACGCGGACCACGTCGGCGTCGGCGGACTGATCGGCGGCGAGGGTCTCGTCGGTGACGTCGGGCAGGAAGCGGGCCGGGTCGGTCTCCAGCTTCTCCAGCCACACCCCGGACGGGGTGATCTTGGCGACGGCCTGCCGGTCGGCGGAGCAGGAGACGGCGATCGCCACCGGGCAGGAGGCACCGTGCCGGGGCAGCCGCACCACCCGTACGTCGTGGCAGAAGTACCGCCCGCCGAACTGCGCGCCGATGCCGAACTGGCGGGTCAGTTCGAGCACCTGCGCCTCCAGCTCGACGTCGCGGAAGCCGTGGGCGCCGATGCTGCCGCTGGTCGGCAGGTTGTCCAGGTACTTGGCGCTGGCGTACTTGGCGGTCTTGAGCGCGAACTCAGCCGACGTGCCACCGACGACGATCGCCAGGTGGTACGGCGGGCAGGCGGACGTGCCGATCAGCCGCAGCTTCTCCTCCAGGAACTGCATCATCCGGGTCGGGTTCAGCAGTGCCTTGGTTTCCTGGTAGAGGTACGACTTGTTGGCCGAGCCGCCGCCCTTGGCCATGAACAGGAACTTGTACGCGTCCGGCTGACCGCCCGGGTCCTCGGCGTACAGCTCGATCTGGGCCGGCAGGTTGGTCCCGGTGTTGCGCTCCTCCCACATGGTGATCGGCGCGAGCTGCGAGTAGCGCAGGTTCAGCTTGGTGTACGCCTCGTACACGCCCTGGGCGATGGCCCGCTCGTCGGTGCCGTCGGTGAGCACGTGCCGGCCGCGTTTGCCCATCACGATCGCGGTGCCGGTGTCCTGGCACATCGGCAGCACTCCGCCGGCCGCGATGTTGGCGTTGCGCAGCAGGTCGAGGGCGACGAACCGGTCGTTGGGTGACGCGGCCGGGTCGTCGAGGATCGCCCGCAGCTGGGCCAGGTGCGCCGGGCGCAGGTAGTGAGCGATGTCATGCATCGCCTCGGCGGTCAGCGCGGTCAGCACCGCCGGCTCGATGGTGAGGAACCGTCGCCCGCCCGGCCCGTGCACGACGTCGACGCCTTCGTCGCTGATCAGGCGGTATTCCGTCAGGTCGTCGCCGGTCGGTAGCAGCGGGGTGTGGGAGAACGGGGCGGCACTGCTCATGACCGGCAAGCCTAGGCCAGAGGTGGCCGCAGCTCCCAACCCCCGGGTGGGTCAGCCCTTGGCCGGGCACTGCTCCTGCTTGGCGCCGCCGCAGGTGGGGCCGGGGTCGGGGCCGCCGGGATCAGCGGGGTCGTCCGGGCCGCCGACCGGCGGGGTGGTGGCGGCACCGGCGAACCGGACGTAGCCGATCTCCCGGCCGTCGCCGATGACCATGCCGCGCGGTCCGACGGCCAGCACCTCCGCCGAGGTACGCAGGTTGACCAGCTCGGTGCCGGTGGCCGGGTCGAGGGCGACGACCCGGTCCGGTTTGCGGTCGACGACCAGGGCCGCGTGCCGGGTGAGGGCCAGCTGGGCGTCCGGGTGCATCGGGCGGGTCCACCGGGGTGTCGGGGTGGGCAGCACGTACGCCTGGAGGGTCTCGCCGTCGGCGGAGCGGGTCAGCGCGTACCGGTCGTCGACGGCGCGTAGCTCCTGCCCGGCGGAGCCGGTCCACAGCACCCGCCCGTCGTAGGCGTCGATGACGGTTTCCCGCATATCGGGGGCGATGCCGGCGAGGACGTTGGCGCCGCCGGTCGGGTTGTCCCGCTGGGCGCAGCCGATCCGGTCGGCGGTGCGCAGGTTGATCCCGGTCCGCTGCCACACGGGCAGGTCGGTCACCGGGTCGATGCCCCGCGCGGTGTAGTAGCAGGCACCGTCGCGTGGGGTGGCGACCAGGCTGAACACCCGGCCGGCGAAGACCACGATCCGTTCGTGCCGGTCCTCTTCCAGCTCCTGCAGGACCTGCCCGGTGCGGGTCTCGACGACGTGGATCCTGCCGTCGATCGGGAAGCCGAGAACGGTCGGCATGGTCTTCGGGCCGCCGGCGTCGTCGGCGACGTCGTCGGCGGTCAGCGGTCGGCTGGTGACCAGTTTCGGGTTGTCGGCGAACAGCACGAAGCCCATTCCGGGCAGCTGGGAGGTCCACCGTGGAGTCTTGCCGCGCGGGTCCCAGGCGGTCAGCGTGCAGTCGCGTGGGCCGGCGCAGCGTACGTCGAGCAGCGCGTCGCGGTAGGTCCAGACGGCAATGGCGGCGTCGTCGGCACGCAGCACGGCACCGGTGGCCGGGTTGAGCACCTGGTAGCCGTCGGTGAGCAGTTCACCGGTGGCTACCACCTGGTCGGAGCCGTCACCGGCGACCGCCGCCCAGTCGGCCTTGTGCTCCCAGACCTGGTTGCCGGAGGTGATGCTGCGTCCTTCGACCTTGAGCCGGTGCTCGACGATGACGGCGCGTTCGGTGATGGTGACGCCGCGCGGCGTTCCGCCGACCCGCTGTTGCCAGGTGACGTCCGGGTCGGCCAGTGGCTGGCTGCGGTTGACCCAGTCCCACAGGCCGGGGAACGGGTTCCAGACGCCGGTGGCGGCGAGCACGATGACCACGACGAGCGCGAAGGCCAGGTAGCACTTCACGCACGGCGCGCTCCCCTTCGCCATCGGGCCACCGTAGCCGGGCCTGACCAACAGAACAGTCGGCCGACCGAAATGCGGCTTTTAGGCGTGTCGGGGGACATTCATGCGCGGTACCCGGAGTTGCCGCCACAGCAGCAGCGTGGCGACCAGCGACAGCGCCCCGAAACCGGCCATCACCAGCCCCGGCGCGACCCACTCGGCGACCAGCCCGGCCGCCCCGGCGGCCAGCCCCTGCCCGGTCATCATCCCCATGTGGGACAACCCGAACGCCTGGCCGCGCCGGTCCGCCGGCACCGCGTCCAGGAACCGCCGGGCCAACCCCAGATGGTACGAGAACCCGAACGTCGCCGCCCCGAACAGCACCGCCGCCGTCACCAGGCCGAGCTCGGCCACGAAGGCCAGCATCGGCACCCCGAGCAGCAACGCCAGCCACGGGGTCAACGCCTCCCGCCGGGCCGGCGCCACCCCACGGCCCACCACCAGGTCCCCGAGCAGCATCCCGCCGGCCGCGGCCATGAACAGCACCCCGGCGGCACCCTCACCACCGGCGTACGGCACCACCACCCCCTCCGCGCCGACCAGCAGCGAGCTGGGCAGCCAGGTGGCCAGCAGCAGACCGCGTACCGGCGGGTCGGCGAGCAACCGCCGGTTCACCCGCCACGTCTCGCGTACCGCGCCACCGGTCGCGGCGGCCCCGAACACCCGGGCCGGCCGGTCGGACAACCCGAACCGGATCAGCACCGCCGACGTCAGGCAGGTCACCGCGGTGGCCCACAACGCGCCGTACGGCCCGAGCAGGCCGATCAGCGCACCGCCGACAGCGAACCCGAGGACCTGGGTGGCCCCGGCGGTGATGGTGAACAACGCCCGGCCCAGCACGTACCGGTCGCCGGCCAGCAGGTCCGGCAGCAGCGCGGTACGGGCCGCCGCCGCCACCGGCGACACCAGCCCGACGGTGAACACCAGCGCCAGCGCACCGACCGGCGGCAGCACCCCGAGCGCCAGCACCGCCACCGTGACCACCCGGATCAGGTCGTAGCCGACCATCACCGTCCGGGGCCGCCAGCGGTCGGCGTACGCCAGCAGGAACATCCCACCGACCACGCTGGGCAGGAAGCCGGCGACGTAGGCCAGCGCGGCCAGCAGCGGCGAGTTCGTCCGCTGGTAGACCAGCACGGACAGGGCGAGCATCTTCACCGTCTCGCCGATCATGAAGATGCCGAAGCTGGCGAAGAGCGCCCGGAACTCGCCGACCGCGAACAGGTCCCGGAAGGTGGCCCGGTCGGCCGGCGGCGCGCTGCTGCCAGTGGTGGGGGTGGTCACCGTCGAAGCATGCCGCCGGTACGCCGACGGGCGGTAACCTTTCGGCGCAGGGCGAAAAGTCGCGGGAGGTGGACAGCGGCCGGATGCGGATCGAGGTGAGTCCGGGCGACGTCGCTGCCAGCCGGTTCGCGATCTCCCCGCTGAGCGAGACGATGGCCGCGCTGCGGCTGTTCGCCGGTGCCCATCCGGCCGGGCCGCTGCTGCCCTGGGTGCACCGGCACCGCGACCGGTACGCGGCGCTGCTCGGCGACGCGCTCAGCGCCGATCCGTGACGCCGGACGCCGGGCCACCGGACGCGGCCGACAGCACCAGCGGCAGCACCCGGTACGGAATCTGCTCGGCCAGCGCGATGATCGTCGAGGCACGTCGGATCCCGTCGTACGCCAGAATCTGGTCCAGCACCCGCTGCAGGTCGGCGTTGGACCGCGCGACGATGCGGCACATCAGGTCCCCCGAGCCGGTGATGGTGTGCGCCTCCAGCACCTCCGGGATGCCGCGCAGGTGGGTGGCGACCGGCTCGTGCCCGTGCCGCTGGCCGATCTCCAGGGTGACGAACGACGTCACCCCGAAGCCGAGCGCCGCCGGTGACACCTGCGGCCCGAACCCGCCGATCACCCCCCCGGGCGACCAGCTTGTCGAGCCGGGCCTGGACCGTGCCGCGGGCCACCCGCAGCCGCCGGGAACATTCGAGTACGCCGATCCGCGGCTCCCTGGTCAGCAGCGCGATCAGCTCAGCGTCCAGCTGATCGAGCTGGACATTCTGTACAGCGTCCATGGCCCCCGACCCTAACGAGTGAGCAGGCTGACCAGCCGTCGTCGCGGCGGTTGCCCAGTGGGGATGAACCGCCCATCCTGCCGTTACCGGCCATGGCGATCCCGATCGGCCGGCTCCGAGGGAGGACGATCGTGACCTACCTGACTGATTCCCGCGACGCCGACGCCACCGCGACCCGCGACCCGTTTCCGGTGCACGGCGTCGACCACCTGACCTTCCTGGTCGGCAACGCCAAGCAGGCGGCACACTTCTACTCCACCGCGTTCGGTATGACCTGCGTCGCCTACCGGGGCCCGGAGCAGGGTTTCCGCGACCACGCCGAGTACGTGCTGACCAGCGGCGCCGCCCGGTTCGTGCTGCGCGGAGCGGTGCACGCCGACGCGTCCGCCGCCGCGCACGTCGCCCGGCACAGCGACGGGGTGGCCGACATCGCGCTCGCCGTACCGGACGTGGACGCCGCGTACGCGCACGCCCTGGCGCAGGGCGCGACCGGGCTGGCCGCCCCGGCCGACCTCACCGACGGCGCCGGCACCGTACGGATGGCCAGCATCGCCGCGTACGGCGAGACCCGGCACACCCTGGTCGACAGGTCCGGCTACGACGGCCCGTTCCTGCCCGGCTTCGTGGCCCGACCACCGATCGTCGACCGTACGCCGTTGGTCGACGCCGGCCTGCAGCCGAAGCGGTTCTTCCAGGCGGTCGACCATGTGGTCGGCAACGTCGAGCTGGGCCGGATGGACGAGTGGGTGGCGTTCTACCACCGGGTGATGGGCTTCACCAACATGGCCGAGTTCATCGGTGACGACATCGCCACCGACTACTCGGCGTTGATGAGCAAGGTCGTCGCCAACGGCAGCCGCAAGGTGAAGTTCCCGCTCAACGAGCCGGCGGTGGCCCGCCGCCGCTCGCAGATCGACGAGTACCTGGAGTTCTACGGCGGGCCGGGAGTGCAGCACATCGCGTTGGCCACCAACGACATCCTGGCGTCGGTGGACGCGATGCGGGCCGCCGGGGTGGAGTTCCTCGACACCCCGGACTCGTACTACGACGACCCGGCGCTGCGGGCCCGCATCGGTGAGGTCCGCGCCCCGATCGAGCAGTTGAAGACGCGCCGGATTCTGGTCGACCGGGACGAGGACGGCTACCTGCTGCAGATTTTCACCAAGCCGGTGCAGGACCGCCCGACGGTCTTCTTCGAACTGATCGAACGGCACGGGTCGCTCGGCTTCGGCAAGGGCAACTTCAAGGCGCTGTTCGAGGCGATCGAACGGGAGCAGGAGAGCCGGGGCAACCTCTGAACCCGGGTCGGCGGCCGGTGAACCGTCGACAGGCTGCGGTGCCGGTCGCGCCGGTCGTTAAGGTGCCAGGGTGAGCATGCACAGTCCGCCCCGGCCGGCCGGCCGCATCGCGGGGTCCGCCCGGTGACGTCGATCTCGCCCGGCTGGTACAAGGACCCCGCAGATCCGACCACCCAGCGTTACTGGGACGGCGGCGGGTGGATCGGTGCGCCGTTGCCGGCCGACGCCACCCCGCCGGACGGGCCGCCACCGGCGGAGCAACCGCCCACCGCCAACGAGCCGACGTCACCGGCTGGCACGTCGGCGGCGGCACCGGCCGAGCCGGAGTCGCAGCCGCCGGGCCACCCACCACCGCCGGGCCACCCGGCGCAGAGCTACCCGCCGCCACCGGGCTACCCGACAGCGCCGCCGCCCGGTTGGCCGGGCTACCGGTTGCCGCCGCCGGAGCCCCGGCCGCAGGGAATGGCGTTGGCGTCGTTCGGCGCGCGGCTGGCCGCCCGACTGATCGACATCGGCGCGGTGCTGCTGCTCAACATCTTCATCAACGGCTGGTTCGTCTGGCAGTACGTGGTGGAGACCTGGCCGACGTTCAATGAGATCTGGCGGCGGTCACTGGCCGACGACCGGTCCACCGAGGGACTCCCGCAGGTCACCGAACGGGCCTCCGGACTGCAGATGGTGATCATCCTGCTGGCGGCGGCGATCTGGTGGGCGTACGAGGTGCCGGCGGTCGCGAACACCGGTCAGACCCTCGGCAAGCGGCTGGCCCGGCTCAAGGTGGTGCCGGTCGAGCCGGGCGGGCAGCTCGGCTTCGCCCGGTCGTTCCGCCGGTGGAACACCCTCGGCCTGCCCACTCTGTTGTGGATCTGCTGCGTCGGCTTCATCCTTCAGCTGATCGACTGCGTCTACCTGCTGTTCGACCGCCCGCTGCGGCAGGCGCTGCACGACAAGTCGGCGCAGACCGTCGTGGTGCAGCTGCCGCCCGGCGTACCGGCGACCGCCGCCGGCCCCGGCGGTGGTCGGACCAGCGGTGGTCGGACCAGCGGTCCGGGCGCGGACCGCGACACCCCCGGAAGCTCCGCATGACAGGAGGCCCCCCGATGCCCCCCTCGCTCGGTCTGACCCGCGCCGACCTCGACGCGCTGCCCAGCTACGTGCCGGGGCGCAGCCCGGTCGACCTGGCCCGGGAGCTCGGCCTGCCGGAGGCGATCAAGCTGGCCAGCAACGAGGTGCCGTACGGGCCACTGCCCGGCGTCGTCGAGGCGGTGACGCAGGCTGCGACGTCGACGCACCGCTACCCGGACATGGGAGTACTGGCGCTGCGGGCAGCGCTCGCCGAACGACTCGGGGTGGCCGCGGAGCGGGTGGTCACCGGCTGCGGGTCGGTGGCGCTCTGCGAGCATCTGGTACGGGCCACCTGCCTGCCCGGAGACGAGGTCGTCTACTCGTGGCGGTCGTTCGAGGCGTACCCGATCATCGCGGCTACCACGGCGGCGAGCAGCCGGCGGGTGCCGAACACCGCGACCCACGGCCACGACCTGCCGGCGATGGCCGCGGCGGTCACCGGGCAGACCCGGCTGGTGCTGGTCTGCAACCCGAACAACCCGACCGGCACCAGCGTTCGCCGGGCCGAGCTGGACCGGTTCCTCGACGCGGTGCCCGACGACGTACTGGTGGTGCTGGACGAGGCGTACCGGGAGTTCGTCACCGACGCCGAGGTACCCGACGGCCTGACCGCCTACGGCGACCGGCCGAACGTGGTGGTGCTGCGCACGTTGTCCAAGGCGTGGGGGCTGGCCGGGCTGCGGGTCGGCTACCTGGTCGCACATCCCGAGGTGGCGTCGGCGGTACGCAAGGTGGCCACCCCGTTCGGCACCAACGCGCTGGCGCAGGCGGCAGCGCTGGCCGCGCTCGACCAGGCCGACGAGGTCCGCCGCCGGTGCGATCTGGTGATCGCCGAGCGGACCCGGGTCACCGACGCGGTACGCGAACTGGTGCCGGACGTGCCGGACAGTCAGGCAAACTTCGTCTGGCTGCCACTGGGTGAGCGGGCGGTGCCGTTCGGCGCGGCCTGCGAGTCACGCGGGGTGATCGTGCGGCCATTCGCGGGCGACGGGGTCCGGGTCACCATCGGTACGCCGGCCGAGAACGACGCGTTCCTGGCCGCCGCCGAAGCGGCGCTCTGAGGCTGCGGGTGTCGGCGACCTAGGTGCGGGCGACGATCACCGCCTCCTGCAACCGGTAGTAGCGGTCGTCGTCGGCGTCCGGGTCGACCGGCAGCCGTAGCCGTTCGACGGCCACGAAGCCGTCCTGTGCGTAGACGTAGCCAGGGGCCCAGTCGGTCGACAGCTCACTCAGCAGGATCAGCACGAAGCGGGACAGCTCGGCACCGGTCGCCGCGTCCAGGGTGATCAGCTCCCGGGTGGCGGTCAGCAGGTGCGCCCGGCCTGGCTGCACCGCGAGCAACCGGTCACCCGTACCGCCCGGACCGGGTGCCGCCGCTGACGGCAGCGGCCACCGCCACGCCTGCTCGCCGGTCCGCGCCACCTCGGCCACCACCGCCGGAGCGTCCCCGGCGGTGTCCAACCGGATCGCCATCCCGTCGACCAGCATCGCGTCGACCGGGTCGAGCGGCGGTGCCGGCACCGGCTCCGGGCCGTCGACCAGCCAGCCCCGGGACTGTCCCGCCCCGGTGGTGCGCAGCGCCCCGCAGGTCGAGCGGGCGGCGGCACAGCCGATCGGCTCCACGGCCAGCCCCGGACCGGCCCCCTCCGGCTGCCAGGTCGCGGTCAACTGCCCGGTCGCGACGTCGTAGAACTCCACGGTCGGCGGTGCCGCGCAGCTGTTCACCAGGGCGAACCGGCCGCCGGTGGTGCTGAAGCCGGCGTCGCGGCAGGCGTCGCCCTGGCCGGGCAGCATGGTCCGCCACAGTTCCCGACCGGTCGCCGTGTCGAACCCGGCCAGCTGGGACTCGCCGTGCGCCACCACCACCGACCGGCCGTCGGTGCCGCTGACCGCGGTGTGCAGACCGGACGGCGCGTAGACGGTCTGCGCCCCGGTGCGCCGACCGGCGTACCCGGTGTCGGCCGGCTGTGGGCCGACGGACCGCCACGCCACCTCGCCGCTGACCGCGTCGATCGCCACGAGTTCGCCGTCCGTCCAGCGGCTCACCACGGTGGTGCCGGTGGCGACGACGCCGGTCAGCTGCTCCGGCCAGCGCCGGAACGACCAGGCCGGGGTGACCTGGGTACGCATGTCGATCGGGCCGTCGGCGCGTACCTGACGGGTGGTGGCGTACACCCGGAACCGTCCGTCGACCAGCAGCGGCGCGGCGGAGAGCTCGGCCACCGGGCCGGGTTCGGCGGTCGGCGGGGATGGCTGGTAGCCGGCCGGGGTGACCACCTCGGTCGGGGCCAGCACCCGCCAGGCGACGACCGTCACGGCGGCGAGGACGACCACCCCGGCCAGCACCCCGGCGGTGATCAGCTGCCAGCGTGGGCGGGACCGCCACCAGGGGCGTCGCCCGCCGGGCTGCGTCTCGTCGGAGTACGGCTGCCCGTCGGGGTTCGCCGGCCCGTCGGCGGGATGCGCCGAAGGGTCCGCTGTGTCCGCTGGGTGCTGGGTGTTGCTCGCCGGCTCGGCCATCGGGCACCTCCCCCCGCACCCTACCGAACCGGACAACCGCGTCGGGTCAGCCGCAGACGTTGGACCACCGGTCACGGACCGAGCAGGGCCAGTGGAACGACGGCGATTCCGTCCGCGCGCCGGTACGCCGCCGGACCGGTGGTGACCACCGCCGCGTCCAGCAGGTCTTCACCCAACCGGTCCCGAAGCCACCGCAGGTGCGCGACGTCGTCGTCACCGACGGTCGGGGCAAGTTTGACTTCCAGCGCGACAACCCGCTGATCGGCACGCTGCACGATCAGGTCAACTTCGTGACGGCCGTCCCAGGTCCGCAAATGGTGAATCGAGGATTCAGCGGCCTGTGCGTAGACCCGGATGCACAGTGTCACCAGAGACTCGAAGAGTGCACCCAGCAACGGTCCCATCCGGGGGGTGGCCCCAGCCGGGGTTGATTCGTTGAGCAGCGCTTCCCGACTGGCTCCGAGCAGCCGAGCGGCAAGCGCGGGATCGGCCAGGTGGTGTTTGACGGCGCTGCCGAGCCGGGTGAAGGTGCTACGGCTCGGCGACCAGCCCGGCACGGGATCCAACAGCCAGAGTTGGGAAAGCACGTCACGATAGGCGACGGTGGTGGTTTTGGCGGGCTTGTTGCTCTCGCCCGGCGTCGCCGCGTCGAGGATCGCCGTGTAGGAACTGGTGGTCGCGGTGGCGCTCGCGTACGCCGCCAACCATCCCCGGAGCGTCTCGGGTCGGCGTACCAGATGCCCCTGCTCCGGGAAGTCACGCTCCACGATCCGGGCAAGGTAGCCGTCGAGTTGCGCGCGACGCGCTCTCGACGGCAATTGTCGGATGGCGGGAAAACCTGACCGGACGATCTCCTCGGCGTAGTCGGCAAGGCCCACCGGTGATTCGCCGACGACCTCCGGTCGTTGACCGGAAAGCAGGTCACGCAAACTGACCGTGGGTTCGGCGATGGCCCGCTCGACGAGAGTCATCGGCCGCATCCGCAGCTGCACGATCCGACCCGCTCCGGAGTGGGTGGGTGCCGAGGTGGGGGTAGCGCTGCCGGTCAGCAAATACCTGCTCGGCGACGAGTCCCGATCGACGCTGCGTCGCACCAGATCCCAGACCGTCGGTTCCCGCTGCCACTCGTCGATGAGTACCGGGCCCGGGAGACGGTCGAGGCGCTGCGGATCGGCCCGCAACAACTCGCGCTGCACGGGATCGTCCAATCCGATGAGGGTGGCTGCCCGACGTTGCCCCGTCGCCGTCTTGCCCACCCCCTTCGGTCCCTCAACGCTGATGGCAGGCAGGCCAGGGAGGAGTTCATCCAGCTCCTGATCGACGATCCTAGTCTGATAGTCACTCACCAGCCAAAACTACCTTCCACACGCGTTACAAGCTACTTTTCACACGCATTTCACACTACCTCACACACATCTTGTAGGCTACCCTTACGCCGGTCGACACGTGGTCGGTCAGGTGGTGGCCAGGGCCCGGGTCGGCGGTAGCCGGGCGGCCTGCAACGCCGGATAGCCGCCGGCGACGACACCGACCAGCAGCGCCCCACCCAGCCCGGCGAGGGTCGCCCCGGGCGGCACCACCACCGGCCAGCCGTTGGCGACCGCGTAACCGGCGGTGGCGGCCAGGCCGAGCGCCGTACCGGCGAGGCCGCCGAGCAGCGACAACGCCACCGACTCGGTGAGAAACTGCGCCCGGATCTGACCCCGGCTCGCGCCGAGCGCCCGGCGCAACCCGATCTCCGACCGACGTTCCAGCACCGAGATCACCATCGTGTTCGCCACCCCGATCCCGCCGACCAGCAGCGCCACCCCGGCCAGCGCCAGGAACAGCGAGGCAAAGCTGCTCTCGGTGGCACGTTTGGCCGCCAGCGCGTCCGACGGCCTGGTCACCTGCACCTTGCTGGGCCGCTGCGGGTCGATCGTCGCCGGCAGCACCGCCCGCACCGCCTCGATCGCCGGCTCGTGCGCCCGCAGGTAGATCACCGTCGGGTGCCCGCCGAAACCCAGCTCGGACTCGGCCGCCGGCCACCCCACCAGGGCCGACCGGTCGATCTCCGGGGCCAACGGCAGCGGCTCCAGGATGCCGATCACAGTGAACCAGACGTCGCCGATGCGTACCTGCGTCGGCGAGTCCACCGGGCCCAGGTCGACCACACCCAGCCGGGTCGCGGCGACCGCGCCGAGCACCACCGTCGGCAGCCGTTCGGTGGCGGCGTCGAGGTAACGCCCGGTCCGCAGCCGCGCGTCGAGCGTCACCGGCAACCTCGCGTCGCTGGCCAGCACGGTCAACCCGGAGCCGTCGCGTGGGTCGATCAAGTCGGAACGGCGGATCACCGTGTTGGTGTTGGCTACCGCGCTGGTCGCGGTCACCGGCCCGATCCGGGCCACCATCGCCGGGGCCTCCACCGGCAGCCGGGTGACGCCGTCCTCGTCAGGCTGGGCCGTCGCCTGCAGCAGATTCACCCCGAGGGCGGACAGCTCGGCCAGCAACGCCCGCTCACTGGCCGCCGGGATGCCGGTGACCACGATCATCGTGGCGATACCGATCGAGATGCCCAGCGCCGACAGCGCCGCCCGCAACCGGCGGGTCCGGATCCCGACCAGCCCGAGTCGGAGCAGATCCAGCGGGGCCAGCCGCACCGGGCGCGGCAGCTGCACCGGGGCAGCTCCGACCAGTTGGGGAGATTCCACCCGGCTCACGGCACGGCCACCGGCTGCTGGCGGACGTCGCCGACCAGCCGACCGTCGCGGATCTCCACCCGGCGCGGCAGCCGCGCCGCGACGTCCCGGTCATGGGTGATCACCGCGATGGTGGTGCCGTCGGCGTTGAGCGTGGTGAGCAGGTCGAGCACGGCACGACCGGTGGCGGTGTCCAACGCACCGGTCGGCTCGTCGGCCAGCACCAGCGCCGGCCCGTTGACCAGGGCACGGGCGATCGCGACCCGCTGCCGTTCCCCGCCGGACAGCTGCCGGGGCAGGTGACCGACCCGGTGCGCGAGACCGACCCGGGCCAGCGCCTCGGCGGCCAACGGTCGGCGGCGACGACGCGGTACGCCCGCGTACAGCAGCCCGGTGGCGACGTTCTCCGCCGCGGTCAACCCGTCGGTGAGGTGGAACTGCTGGAACACGAAGCCGAGCCAGCGCCCACGCAGCGCCGACAGCTGCCGGTCGGACAGGGTGGTCACGTCGTGCCCGCCGAGCCGGACCGTACCGCTGGTCGGACGGTCCAGGGTGCCCATGATGTTGAGCAGGGTCGACTTGCCGGAGCCGGACGGTCCGACGATGGCGACCAGCTCCCCGGCGTGGATGTCGAGGTCGACGTCGGTCAGCGCGGCGACGCCGCCGGGGTAGCGCATCCCGGCCCGCACGACCGACAGCACCGGTGCGCTCACGACGTGGTCACCACCGTCATGCCCGCGTCGAGACCGGCCCCGGTGACCTCGACCATTCCCCTGGTGAACAGCCCAGTCTCGACGGCGACCAGAGCACCGTCGGTCAGCTGCACCGCGTACCCGCCCTCGGCGAGCGCGAGCAGCGCACCGACCGGCACCGCGAGGACCTGCTCCCGCAGCTCGGTACGGAACTGCACCCGGACCGGCGCGGACTCCAGCCCGCCGAGCACCGCCGGGTCGTCGGGCACGACGGTGACGTCCACCGTCGGACCCTGCCCCGGCGGACCTTCTGACTCCTCGGCGACGGTGCCGACCGCGGTCACCGTGCCGGGGGCGGTCGCGCCGTCGGGCAGAGTGATCGTCACCGACACGTCGGGCACCATCCCGGTCGCCTCGCCGGCTTCTACCCGTACCGTGATGACCTTGTCGGTGGGGGTGACCGACATGATGTCCGTCGCGGCACTGTCGCCGGGCAGCGCGGCGACCGAGCCGACCCGGACCTTGCCCCGCAGTACGGCGACCTCCCCGGCCCGGACGACCCCGGTGGCCGGCGCGTCGCGGTCCCGCTGCCAGCGTTCGATGGCCGAGATCAGCTCCGGGGTGAGAACGGCGTCGCCGGACCGGACGGTGACCGTACCGCCTGTCGGGGTCGGTGCCACCTCCCGCTCCGACGACTCCGCCGCGTCGCTCTCCACTGTCGGCCCAGCCGCATCGCTTCCCCCCGTCGGCCCCGCCGCGTCGTCGGGGTCCGGCGGCGGTGCCGCCGCCGGCACCGCGACGGCGGCGCCGACCGGCGGCTGCCAACCGATCCGGTAGCCCAACGCCTTCAGGTTGTCGGCGACCACCCGCACGTCGCGGCCGACCAGGTTCGGCCGGTCGAGGGTCCGGAACAGCGGCGTACCGCCGTAGAACAGCAGTACCGGCTGATCATCCACACGGTACAGTTGCTCGCCGCGTTCGATGACGGATCCCTGCTCCGGCAACCAGGTCAGCACCCCGTCGCCGGAGCCCCGCACCGGTCGGGCGGCACCGTAGCCGAGGGTGCCGACCAGCTCCCGGGCGTCGGAGATGTCCATTCGCACGACCTCGGTGGTCGCCACCCAGAGCGGATCCGCCGTCGCGGCGTCCGCCTCGGCCGTCGCGCCCCGGCCCGGCCAGCCCCAGCCGGCTACGGTTCCGGTCACCACCAGCCCGGCCACCACGACCGCGACCGGCAGGCCGTACGCCAGCGTCCGACGCCACCGACGACCGGCGAACGTTCGCAGGAAGAACACCATGCCGGCCATCGTCGCCGGCAATTGTGAGGAACCTGTCAGGCCGGTACGGTGCCATTTCCCACCGCCGCGCCGACGCTGACACGCAGTATGGTTCGCCCCGTGGTTGCCCATGTGCTGATCGCCGAGGACGACCGGCGGCAGGCCGAGGTGCTGCGCCGCTACGTCGAGTCCGACGGACACCGGACCACAGTGGTCCACGACGGGCGCGACGCGCTCGACCAGGCCCGCCGGCACCGGCCGCAGCTGCTGGTGCTCGACGTGATGATGCCCGGCCTGGACGGGCTGAACGTGTGCCGGATCCTGCGTCGCGAATCGGACCTGCTGGTGCTGATGCTCACCGCCCGCGCCGACGAGGACGACCTGCTGCGCGGGCTCGATCTGGGTGCGGACGACTACCTGACGAAGCCGTACTCGCCGCGGGAGCTGATGGCCCGGGTCCGGACGTTGCTGCGCCGGGTCGACCGGGTGCCACGCACCATCGACGGGGTACGACGGGTCGGTGCACTCGCCGTCGACCCGGTCCGCCGGGAGGTCACCGTCGACGGACGACCGGTCAACTGCACCCCGGGCGAGTTCGCAATCCTCGCCGCCCTGGTCGAGCAGCCGGAACGCGCCTTCACCCGGGCCCAGCTGCTGGAGCACACCCGGGGCGTGGACCGGGACTCGACCGAGCGGGCCATCGACACCCACCTGGTCAACCTGCGCCGCAAGATCGAACCGGACGTACGCCGGCCGGCGTACCTGGTGACGGTGTACGGCGTCGGCTACAAGCTGCGCGACCCCGCCGGTGGGTGAGCCGGCCACCGGCGGTCCGGCCCCGGCCACCGGCGGTCCGGCCCCAGGCCCGGCTTCGGTCGCGCGGGTACCGCTGCGGCACAGCCTGATGCTGCGGCTGCTCGGCGCGTCGGTGCTGGTGACGGTCTGCGCGGTCGTCGCCACCGCCTGGCTTACCGTGGCGTCGACCACCCGGGCGATCGAGCAGGAGCAGGGTCGGTCCCTCGCCGACGACGTCAGCGTCTACGACGAGATGATCACGTACGCGATCGACCACCGCGACTGGTCGGCGGTCACGCCGGTCGTCGACGACCTCGCATCGCGTACCGGCCGGCGGATCGTGCTGCTCGACCCGGTGACCCGCGACCCGGTCGCCGAGTCGGCGCCCGGGCCGACGCTGCGCGACGCCCGCCCGTCGGCGATCGTCGACCCGCTCGACCTCGACCCGGCGCTCACCGCCAGCCGTCACGGGTCCAGCATCGACACCCGGGTCGTCGGGCCGTACCGGCTGAGCGACGACGAACGCGCCGGCATCCACAAGGCGGCCGAGGACCACCGGAGCTGCCTGGTCGACGGGGCAGGGCTCGCCGCCGAAGTCGTCGAGCTGCCGGGCGGCCGGGCGACGGTGACGATCCTCGACGCCGGTATCGACCGTGGCCGGCCGCTGGCCTGCCCGGAACCGGCGCTGCTGCGCGAGCCGGCCCGCAGCGAGGTCGCACCCCTGGCCGAGCTGCTCGACCTCACCGAGGCATGTCTCGGGCCCGAGGCGGCGAACATCGACCTGGCCGTCACTCCTACGCTGGACGTCCGGGTCCTGCGGGCCTCCCCAGGTGCGCCGTCCGAGGCCGACGCCCGCGCCTGCGCCGAGACAGGCCTCCGCAGCCAGCTCCGGGCGTACGTCGCACCGCCGGTGCTGCTGTACGTCACCGACGCGACGGCCACCGACGCCGGGTCGCCGACCGTCAACCTGTCCACCGGGAACCTGCTGCGGATCGCCGGTGTCGCCGGACTGGTCCTGCTGCTCACCGTGGCGGTCACCGTCGGAGTCGGAATGCGGCTGGTCCGGCCGTTGCGGGCACTGGCCGCGGCGGCCCGTGCGCCGGTGGACAGGCAACGCCCGGTGCCGGTCACCACCCGGGACGAGATCGGCAGTCTCGCCACCGCCTTCAACGACCTGGCACGCCGGCGGGACCAGCTGGAGCGGCAACGCCGGGCGATGGTCAGCGACGTAGCCCACGAGCTGCGGTCGCCGCTGACCAACATCCGGGCCTGGCTGGAGGCCGCCCAGGACGGGCTGGCACCGGCCGACACCCACACCCTCGAACTGCTCACCGAGGAGGCGACCCTGTTGCAGCATGTCATCGACGACCTGCGGGACCTGGCCGCAGCTGACGACGGCACCTTCGCGGTGCATCCGGAGCCGACCTTCGTCGGCGACGTACTCAGCCAGGTCGTCGAGGCCAACCGCGGGGCCGCTGCCACCGCCGGGGTCACCCTGACCGGGGCGGTGCACGGCGATCCGGAGGTCGTCCTCGACGCGGTACGGCTGCGACAGCTCGTCGGCAACCTGGTGGGCAACGCCGTGCGGCACACCCCGGCCGGGGGTTCGGTCACCGTCGACTGCGCCGTACGCGACGACTGGCTGACCATCGAGGTTGTCGACACCGGGATCGGGATCGCCGCCACCGACCTGCCGAAGTTGTTCGACCGGTTCTGGCGGGCCGACGCCTCGCGCAGCCGGCGCACCGGCGGTAGCGGGCTGGGTCTGCCGATCGCCCGGCAGCTGGCCCACGCACACGGCGGTGACATCACCGTGGCCAGCGAGCCGGGCCGGGGCACGCACGTCACCGTACGCCTCCCGGCCCGGCGCTGCGACCCGGTCAGCTCCCGCTGAACGCCTCCGCTTCGCAGTCCTCGACCTCGGTACCGGCCGGCAGTCCATCAGCGAGTGACAGGAAGTCTCCGTCGACGAACGCGTCGACCCCGCGGTCCTGCAGACATTCCGCCCAGGCCAGCAGCTTGTCCGGATACTCGGGGTCGAGGCGCAGGGAACGCTGCCACAGGCGTTCGGGTTCCAGCGGTGCGCAGTCCTCGGCGACCTGCCGCACCTGCGGAGTGTCTTCTTTGGTCTTCCGGTCCATCTCCGACACCCCGTTGTCCTCGAAGCACTGCAGCCAGAGGTTCATGAGCCGCTCGTGTTCCTCAGCGGACGTGTCGGGGCGGATCAACGGACGCTCGACCTGCGGCGACGGCGAGACGTCCGGCCCAGCGCTGCCCACGATCGAGGCGACACCGCTGTCGCCGGCGTCACCAGCCGACCCTCGGGCACCGGTAGCGCTCGTGTTCCCGTCACCGCCGCCGCACCCGGCCGACAGCCCGATCGCCGTCACGGCGAGCGCGGCCAGCAACGGTTCGGCCAGCCGGCTCGCCGGACGCATCTGTCGATATCTGCTCATGCGAGCCAGAATTCCGGCCAACCGTCAGGAACCTGTCAGCATTGTCAGCCGGCGACGGCCAGGCGGGCGAGGTGCTCGTCGGTGAGGGCGAGAGTGACGCCGTCGAGCGCCGCTTCCAACTGGTACGGCTTGCTGCCGCCCAGGATCGGGCGGATGCCCTGCGCCACCAGCCAGGCAAGCACCACCTGGCCACGGGTCGCGCCGGTGACCCGGGCGACGTCGTCGAGTGCCGCGAGCCGCCGCGCGCTGCCCGGATGGTCGTACACCGGCGGGATCGTCTTGGCCGGGTCGTCGTAGGCACCGGACAGCAGCGGCGTGTACGCCCACACCTCCATCCGGTACGCCTGCGCGATGTCCCGCTGCTCGTCGCTGAGCAGGCCGAACGGATGGACCACCCCCTCGGGCAGCGTGCCGGGGCGGGCCCGCAGATAGGTGGCGTTGAGTTGCAGGGCGTCGATCGGCCGGGTGCCGGTGGCGGCGGCGTGGGCGCGGGCCCGCTCGATGCGCCAGGCCGGGTGGTTGGACGCGCCGACCCGACGTACGGCACCGGACGCGACCAGCCCGGCGACCGTCTCGACGGTCTCCTCGATCGGGGTGGCCCGGTCCTCCTGGTGCAGCCAGAGCAGGTCGACGCTGTCGACGCCCAGCCGGTCCAGGCTGCCGGCGAAGGCGTCGGCGACGGCGTGGCGACTGAGCCCGGCCCGCACGCGCGGCCACGAGCCGGCCCACAGCGGCTCGGCACCGACCTTGGTCGCGATGCGCACCCGCTGCCGTACGCCGGGCCGGGCGGCGAGCCACCGCCCGACGACCCGTTCGCTGTCGCCGCCCCGGCCGTCCTTGCTTGCCCAGAATGCGTAACAGTCGGCGGTGTCGATCCACTCGCCGCCCCGCTCGACGAACCGGTCGAGCAGGGCGAAGGAGGTCTCCTCGTCGATCCGGGTACCGAACATCATCGCGCCCAGGACCAGCGGCGAGGCCGGTGCCGGCGTGCTGTTTTCGTACGTCATGGGTCCACCCTGCGACCTGGAGCGCGCTCCAGGTCAAGCGGTACTGTCGGCGGCATGACGGCCTACTCACCCGCCGAGGCGGCGGCCCGGTCCGGCTTCTCCATCGACACGCTGCGCTACTACGAACGGGAGGGCATCCTGTCGCCGGTCGCCCGCAACTCCAGCGGGCGCCGCGTCTACAGCGACGACGACCTGGGCATGCTCGACTTCCTGCGCTGCCTGCGGGACACCGGGATGCCGATCGAACGGCTACGCCGCTACGGCGAGTTGTGCCGTGACCCGCAGACCATCCCGGAGCGGATTGCGCTGCTGCGCGAGCACGCGGACGCGGTCGAGCAGCAGATCGAACAGCTGCACCGCTGGCGGGCCCGCCTCGGTGAGAAGCTCGCCTGGTACCACGGCCAGGCAGCGGACACGACCGCAGCCGAGGGCTAGTCTGCCGGCTTTTCCACCGACCACCCCGCACCATGTAAACAGCAGGTCAAACGGGGTGAGGAGAGCGATCGTGGCAGCACCGGTGGACAGCGTCGGCAAGGATCTGCAGGCGATGCGGGCGGGCGCCGAACGGGCCCGGACTGCCGCAGCGGCGGCCCAGCACGAAGCCGAGCGGGTCGCCGGTCAGGCGGCGGCCGGCGGCTTCAGCGGCATCGTGGCCGGCATGATCCAGGTACGCAACACGCTGAAGGAGTTGCAGGCCGGGCTGACCGGGGTCACCGGCACGCTCGACGAGGTGGCGGCCACGGTGGTGCCGGTGCCGAGGGAGCCGTCACCGGCGGAGGTGCTGGCCACGCTGGGTCGGGCCGGCGACAAGCTGCGCGCCGTCCGCGACGGCATCGGCACGGCCGCCGCGAAGGCCGACGAGGCGGCAGGGCTGGTGGCGCGGGTGCTGCAGGGTGGCGACCCGGCCCAGCTGCTCGGTGCGCTCGGCACCGTCAAGGAGACGCTGGCGGCGGTACGGCAACGGGCCGGCGTCGTCGACGAGTCGCTGACCGCTGCCGCCGCCACCGCCCGCCGGGTCGGCGCGAAACCGGGCAGCTGACGGTCGGCCGCCGTCGATACTCGGCCGCCGTTGACGTTCAGCCGCCGCCATCCGGCCGTTCCGCTGCACACAGCTCGCGGGAAATGGTGTGATTTGTGGGGGTCGACAGCCTTCGTTGGTTGCCGGCGCGGCAGGCAGCCGGCGATGTGCCGGACGGCCCCGAGAAGGAGAGGCGATGCGTTTCAACCCGCTCGAAGAAACCGGCATCCCGCTGGAAAAACAGCTACGGAGCTGGTCCGAACTGAACGTCGAGCCGTACGAGCCGCACGGGGTCGATCCGTACACCCGGTGCCGGGTGATCGTGATGAACGGGATCGAGGTGGAGGCGATCACGTTCAGCCACCAGATGAACCGGCACGTCGACGACATCGAGTTACGGCAGAAGCTCGCCTACCTGCGCTACATCGAGCAACAGCAGCAGAAGGCGATCAACTGGATGATCCCCGGCCAGGAGTCGGTGCTGGAGGTCGTGCTCGGGTACGAGCAGGTGGCGACCGACATCACCGCCTGGGTCGCCCGCAACGAGCCCGACCCGTACCTGCGGCAGAACTACAAGTTCGGCCTGCTGGAGGACTTCGACCACCTCTACCGCTACTCCAACCTGTACGAGCTGACCCAGGGCAAGAAGGCGCAGGCGATCGTCGACTACCTGACCGAGGTCATGCCGGGGCGGCCGACGTCGCACCACCACCGCCACCCCGAGGACAACGTCCGCAAGCACTACGACAAGCACACCGTCGATCCGCTGTCACGGATGCACGCCATCACCATCACGGCCGCCGAGCAGCAGACGATGAACTACTACATGAACGTGGGGCCGGAGTTCGTCGAGCCGATCGCCCGGGGTCTCTACCTGGAGATCGCGATGGTGGAAGAGGAACACGTCACGCAGTACGAGTCGATGCTCGACCCGGCGGAGAGCTGGCTGGAGCAGCTCGTCCACCACGAGTACAACGAGTGCTACATGTACTGGTCGTTCGCCCAGGACGAGGATGACCGCCGGATCAAGCAGGTCTGGGAGCTGAACCTGGCGATGGAGATCGAGCAGCTCAAGGCGGCGGCCGACCTGCTGCGCCGGTACGACGGCCGGGAGCCGGAGCAGATCCTCCCCGCCGAGATGCCCCAGCCGACGAAGTTCCAGCCGAACAAGGACTTCATCCGCGAGGTGATCGCCGAACAGGTGGACATCACCACGTTCGGCACCGGTTTCGTCGCTGAGTGGCCGGAGCGCTACATCAAGCACATGGCGACGGTCAACGCCGGGGGCGCCCCGAGCGAGCAGGTCATCGACGAGAACGCGCAGCGCAACGGCCGGGAGTACCGCAATATCACCGACGGCCCGTACCCGGCCGAGCAGTACGCCCGCGAGAAGGTTCGAGAGGAGGTCGTGCGATGACGCGCAGTGCCGTACGCACCGAGACCGGCGCGATGATCAAGCCGGGCCCGATGGTGACGGTCACGCCGGAGCGGGCGGTGGACGACGACCGACTCGCCACCTTCGCCACTGGCAGTGGTCTGAACGGCCCGTTCCTGGCCGACCAGCTCTCCGCGTGGACGACCCACGACCTGATGGGGGTCCACCTGTTCGCCATGCTGACCCGGCGCACCCCCAACCCGATCCTGGCCGGACTGTACGGCCGGCTCAGGACGTCGACCAGCGAGCGGGTGCAGACCTGGGAGGCGCTGATCGGCGAGCTGGGCGGCATGCCCAAGTACGTCAGTCCGACCGCCCGGATGACCGGCGGCATGGACGAGAAGATCATCTCGTCGTTCCTGATGAACGGCTCCGGTGACGAGCTGACCTTCGAGACGGCCGGGCTCAACGCCGCGTTCACCACCCTGTCACTCGACGTACTCAACGCGCAGTCGCTGACGAACTGCGCCGAGAAGGCCGGCGACGGCCAGGTCAAGCAGGTGATGCAGGCGGCGGCCACCCGGCTCAGCGGGTCGGCGCAGGAGGGCCTGTCCGAAGTCGAAAAGGCGTTGAGCGCCAGCATGCTCCTGCAGCTCAGCAGCGGTACGGCACAGAAGGTGATGCATGGCATGGACAAAGCCGCCGGGAAGATCAAAAACGCGCTGCGCTCGTAGTACGGACCCGTGGCGGGTTGTAGCTGGAGGATTTCCCGAAAGGGGTCCGCCGATCCGGAACCGAGCCCTGTCGATGTGACGTGGCGTGACGGCCCGGGTGTGATCAACTCGGGCGTGTCGCTT
>NZ_JBSWXD010000109.1:0-22798 GCF_056160425.1 Micromonospora sp. ABR4_055 | reverse complement strand
CCCCCCCCCCCCCCCCCCCCCCCCCCCCCCCCCCCCCCCCCCCCCCCCCCCCCCCCCCCCCCCCCCCCCCCCCCCCCCCCCCCCCCCCACGTCTGTCGAACATGCCGGCTCAGGACAGGTCGAACCGGTCCAGCTCCATGACCTTGACCCAGGCGGCGACGAAGTCGGCGACGAACTTCTCGCCGGCGTCGCTGCTGGCGTACACCTCGGAGAGGGCACGCAGCTGCGAGTTCGAGCCGAAGATCAGGTCGACCGCGGTCGCGGTCCACTTCACCTCGTCGGTGGCAAGGTCGCGGATCTCGTAGACGTGCTCGCCGGACTCCGCCGCCTTCCACCGGGTGCCCGGGGAGAGCAGGTTGGTGAAGAAGTCGTTGGTGAGTACGCCGGGCCGGTCGGTGAGCACGCCGTGCTGCGCGCCGCCGACGTTCGCCCCGAGCGCCCGCAGACCACCGATGAGCACGGTCATCTCCGGGGCGGACAGGTCGAGCATGTACGCCCGGTCGACCAGCAGGACCTCCGGCTGGGTCTTCTCGCCCGGCCGCAGGTAGTTACGGAACCCGTCGGCGCGCGGCTCCATCACCGCGAACGACTCGACGTCGGTCTGCTCCTGGCTGGCGTCGGTGCGGCCCGGGTGGAACGGCACGGTCACCTTGACCCCGGCGTCGTGCGCTGCCTTTTCGACGGCGGCCGAGCCGGCCAGCACGATCAGGTCGGCGAGCGAGATCTGCGCGCCGCCGGCCGCGTTGAACTCCTGCTGGACGCCCTCCAGGGTGCTGAGCACCGTGGCCAGCTGCTCCGGCTGGTTGACCTCCCAGCTGCGCTGCGGTTCGAGCCTGATCCGGGCCCCGTTGGCGCCGCCACGCTTGTCGGTGGAGCGGAAGCTCGCCGCCGACGCCCAGGCGGTGCTGACCAGCTGCGCGGTGCTCAGCCCGGAGTCGAGGACCTTCGCCTTGAGCGCGGCCACGTCGGCGTCGCCGACCAGTTCGTGGTCGACGGCCGGCACCGGGTCCTGCCACAGCTGGGCCTCGGGCACCCACGGACCGAGGAACCGGCTGACCGGGCCCATGTCGCGGTGCAGCAGCTTGTACCAGGCCTTGGCGAAGGCCAGTGCGAACTCGTCCGGGTTGGCCAGGAACCGGCGGGAGATCTGCTCGTACGTCGGGTCGAAGCGCAGCGACAGGTCGGTGGTGAGCATCGTCGGCTTGTGCTTCTTCGCCGGGTCGTGCGCGTCCGGGATGATCGCCTCGGCGTCCTTGGCCACCCACTGCTTGGCCCCACCGGGGCTGGTGGTCAGCTCCCACTCGTACCCGAACAGGATCTCGAAGAAGCGGTTGCTCCACTGCGTCGGCTTGTCGGTCCAGGTGACCTCCAGGCCGCTGGTGATGGTGTCGCCGCCCTTGCCGCTGCCGTGCGTGCTCAACCAGCCCAGGCCCTGCGCCTCAATCGGCGCGCCCTCCGGCTCCGGGCCGACGTGAGCGTCGGCGTCACCGGCCCCGTGGGTCTTGCCGAAGGTGTGGCCGCCGGCGATGAGGGCGACGGTCTCCTCGTCGTTCATCGCCATCCGGGCGAACGTCTCCCGGATGAAGTGGGCCGCCGCGAGGGGGTCCGCGTTGCCGCGCGGGCCCTCCGGGTTGACGTAGATCAGGCCCATCTCGGTCGCGCCGACTCCAGCCGACATCTCCTTCTCGGAGAGGTAGCGGGCGTCACCCAGCCAGGTGTCCTCCGGGCCCCAGAAGATCTCCTCCGGCTCCCAGACGTCCTCCCGGCCGAAGGCGAAGCCGAAGGTCTTGAAGCCCATCGACTCCAGGGCGACGTTGCCGGCCAGCACCAGCAGGTCGGCCCAGGAGATCTTCTGGCCGTACTTGGCCTTGACCGGCCACAGCAGCCGGCGGGCCTTGTCCAGGTTGGCGTTGTCCGGCCAGCTGTTGAGCGGGGCGAAGCGCTGCCCGCCGTCACCAGCGCCGCCCCGGCCGTCCTCGATCCGGTACGTGCCGGCGGCGTGCCAGCTGAGTCGGATCATCAGCCCGCCGTAGTGACCGAAGTCGGCCGGCCACCAGTCCTGCGAGGTGGTGAGAACCTTGGTGATGTCCTGCTTGAGGGCCTCGACGTCGAGCGTGGCGAACTCCTTGGCGTAGCTGAAGTCCGCGCCCAGCGGGTTGCCCTTGGGCGAGTGGGCGTGCAGCACCGACAGGTCGAGCTGGTTGGGCCACCAGTCCCGGTTGGTACGCGGCCGCCCGCCCGTTTTGGGAGTTGGTGAGTCGATCGCCGGGTTCTCGCTCTCGCTGCCGTGCGCGGTCACCGAGTCGTGGGCGACCGGGCAGCCGGACGCTGCCATCTTGTCCACACCCTGTGCGCTGGTGGGGCCGGTGTTCTGGGTGTCGCTCATCAGTTCCCTTCCGGATTGGCCGATAACGAAGTGGCGTTGTCGGTCGTGCATCCGGGGCAGGTGCCCCAGTAGACGACCTCCGCCTCGTCGACCGTGAAACCGTGGTCGTCGGAGGCGGTGAGACAGGGGGCGGATCCGGTGGCGCAGTCGACGTCGGCGATCGCGCCGCAGGAGCGGCAGACGACGTGGTGGTGGTTGTCCCCGACCCGCCGCTCGTAGCGGGCGGTCGCGCCGGCGGGCTGGATGCGCCGCACCAGCCCGGCGTCGGTGAGGACCCGCAGCACATCGTAGACCGCCTGGTGGGACACCGTCGGGTGGTCGGCACGCACCAGGTCGAGCACCGTGTCGGTGTCGACGTGCGGGCGGTCGCGTAGCGCCGCGAGGACTGCCAGCCTCGGTCGGGTCACCCGCAACGAGGCCGCCCTCAACTGCGCCTCGAGGTCGGATGTCACCGGGCCACGATAGGCCGTTTTCTGGAATCATTCAAGTTTCGGTACGGAGGTGTCGCCGACCTGCGGCGACCAGCAAAACCGCAGGTCATGCCAGTTGGCGGGCGCCTCGAACGGCGTACCGGTGCAGGGTGACGCCCTGCTCGAAGGCACGGTTCTCCAGCAGGTCGAGTTCGACCGGGGCATCCAGGTCGTCGAACAGAGCCCGGCCGGTGCCGAGGATCACCGGGTGGACGAACAGCATCACCTCGTCGAGCAGGCCGGCCTGCAGCAACTGGGTGGCGACGGTGGCCCCACCGATGCCGATGTCACCGTCGGCGCGCGCCCGTAGCTCGGCGAGCGCCGCCACGGCGTCACCGTCGCGGCCGACGACGCGGGTGTCGTGTCCGGCGTCGACGCGGGTACGCGACACCAGCACCTTCGGGGTCGACGTCCAGATCTCGCCGTACTCGCGTATGAAGTCCGGCAGCGAGTCGTCGTCGCGCGCGCCCGGCCAGAACGCCTCCATGATCTCGTAGACCTTCCGCCCCTGCACCATCTGGGACAGCGCCCGCGCCCGCGCGTTGAACTCCCGGTGCAGCGACTCCCCGATACGCATCCAGTCGCCGCCGCCGTTCTCACCCGGGGCGTGCTCGATCTTCATATCCACGGACACGTTCATCCAGTACACGAATCGGCCCGGCACGCGCCCTCCAGTGACTGCGGTACGCAACTGTCCCGCCGACGGTAACAACCCGCCGGCGGTGCCTACGGTGACCTATCCTCGACACCGTGGCGGCACCCGACGCAGCCTCCCACCACGCGGTGCTCGATCTGCTCGGCCGGCAGGCCAACCATCGACAGGCCGAAGAGACGCTGCGTGCCGCCGGCTGGACGCCCGCTGGCGCTGGCGACTGGGCCATCGCGCTCCGCTCGCCCGACGGCACAATGGCCGCCCGGATCAGCCCGTTCGACCCGACGGGACCGTACACCGCAGCGCTCTACCGTGAGGCCGCGCACACCCGGCAGGTGCCGGAACTGTTCGCGCACCGCCGTCTGCCCGGCGGAGGTGACCTTCAGCTGCTCGAATGGCTTCGACCGGTGAGTCAGGACGAAGCTGTCGCGTTCCACCGGGCGATCGCCAGGCATGATCCGGACGTCGCCGACCTCGTCGACGTCGTGCGCCGGATCCACGACCGGGCCCGACGGGAACTGCCCTGGTGCGGGCCGTTGGACCACAACCCGACAAACGTCATGCGTACGGTGGACGGGCGGCTCGTCGCCGTCGACCTGTTCTACGCCGACGGCCCGAACCTGTACGCGACAGCGGCAACGGACCCGGATCTCGTCGTCGCGCTGATCCCCGAGACCGAGCGGCGGTTCATGACCGAGATCCCGCTGGCCGCCTCCGGCCCCTGGCCGCCCGGTGCACAGAAAGCGCTACGCGTCGGGCTCGCCGCGGCCGACGCCCGCCACGCCGGCGGACAACCGCCCAGCGCTACACCCGTCGCACGAGGATCCTGATCACGGCGGCCAACCCCACGCGTCCTACCGGACGTAGATCTCCGGGATCGAATCCATGATCGACTGTACGGTCGCGGCGACGCTCAACGCGCTGGTGTCGACGCCGATGTAGCGGTAGTCCGGGTCGAGTGCCTCGCGGAGGGTCCGATCCTCCGGGATCAGGTCGACCCGGTCGCGCCACCGCTGCGTCGTCTGCTTGGCCCGGGTGAGTCGGCGGTGTTCGCGTACGTCTCGGTCGACCAGCAGCTCGACCAGGAACACGGTCGTCTGCTGCCGCAGGAGTTGACGGAACGCGAGGTAGTCGTCGTAGTCGCGCAGAAAGCTGCCAGTGAGGACATTGACGTAGCCGGCAGCCCAGAAGTTCGTCACCAGAGTTGCGACGTTGCGGCGGAGCAGATCGAAGAACCCGTCGTCCATCGGGCACGGGTTGGTCTGCCCGATGTCCTCGGCATCGATCCGGGCGCAGCCGGGCGTGTGGGGGAGCAGCGCCCGCAGAATCGTCGATTTGCCGGCACCCTCCTCGCCGGTGACGAGGACGAGATGGTTGACCGCCGTGGCGGTTGGATCCGCTGCTCGCCGTGTGACAGGCAGGCCCATCACCGGCGTACGCGGTCGGGGAGTGGCTCGCGGCGGGCCAGCCACCGCGCCGGGATCCCGCCCGGTCCGGAGCAGGTGTACGCGGCCACGACGCCGCCGACGATCGCCGCGGTCGTGTCGACGTCGCCGCCGGCCTCGACACAGGCGTGGATCGCCGCCGGGTAGTCGTCGAGCCGGGTCGCGGCGACCCACAGTGCGAACGGGACGGTGTCGAAGGCCAGCACCTGCGAGCCGTTGCCCAACTCGTACGCCGCCTCGGCGACGCCGACCCCCAGCAGCTGCCTGGCCCGGACGATGCCGGACATCAGCCGGCCGTCGATCAGATGGCCCAGCACCACGTCGAGCAGCTCGGCCGGCTCGGGCCGGGACCGGGTCAGCCGGGACCAGCCGGCTTCCGCCGCCGCGACGGCGACCGCGACCGCACCCAGGATCGCCTCGGGGTGGGCGTGGGTGACCTCCGCCGACCGCCAGGCCTGCAGAGCGGCGGTACGGTTGTCGCCCGCGTGGAAGGCGCCGAGTGGGGCGACCCGCATCGCCGCACCGTTGCCCATCGACCCCTGTCCGTCGAACGCCGCACCTGCGGCGTCCCGCCAGGCGACGCCCTGCCGGATCTGGCGTAGCAGGACCACCGCGCCGGCACCGTAGCCACGGTACGGCTCGAAGCGCTCGGCGAACCGGGCCGCCAGGCGGTCCTGGTCGATACCGTCGCGCTCGCGCAGCTCGGCGACGATCGAGCAGGCCATCTCGGTGTCGTCGGTCCACGGCCACGGCCCGGCCGGTGGGTCACCATCAGGTAGCGCGGCGGAGCTGGTGCCGGGGACGAAGAACTGGGCGCCGAGGGCGTCACCGACGGAAAGGCCGTCAAGACTGTCATAGCAGAGGTCGAGCATCGTCATGTCGCAGCAGACTCTGCCAGTTGCGGCGGCCGTCGGGAAGGCCGGAGCCACTGCGGGTCACCGTCAACTTCGCAGCTGCGCGTTGAGCCGGGCGGCCTGTCGCGTGAGGTGGTCGCGTTCGGGCAGGTTGGGCGCTGACCGGGCGGCCTGCGCGTACAGCCGTGCCGCGGTCGCCGGATCCCCGTCGCGCTCGTGCAGGTGTGCCGCAACGGCGGCGTACCGGGGCAGGGCCGGGTCGAGCTCTGCCAGGGCGGCCAGACCGGCTCGCCCGCCGTCGGCCTCGCCGAGCGCGACGGCCCGGTTGAGTCGTGCCACCGGGTTGTCGGTGAGGCGTACCAGTTCGTCGTACCACTCGACGATCTGCACCCAGTCGGTCTCCTCAGCGGTCTGCGCGTCGGCGTGCAGCGCGGCGATGGCAGCCTGGGCCTGGAACTCGCCCAGCCGGTCGCGGGTGAGGGCGGACTGGAGCACGTCGACGCCCTCGGTGATGAGTGCGGTGTCCCACCGGCTGCGGTCCTGCTCGGCGAGCGGCACGAGCCGACCCTCGGGACCGGTGCGGGCCGGACGCCGGGCGTGGTGCAGCAGCATCAGCGCCAGCAGGCCGGCGACCTCCGTATTGTCGATCATGCCTGCCAGTTGGCGGGTGAGCCGGATCGCCTCGGCGGCGAGGTCCACGTCACCGGAGTACCCCTCGTTGAAGACCAGGTAGAGCACGCGCAGCACGGTGGCGACGTCACCGGGCTGGTCGAACCGGACGCCGGCGACGGTCCGTTTGGCCCTGCTGATCCGCTGGGCCATGGTCGCCTCCGGCACCAGGTAGGCCTGCGCGATCTGCCGCGTGGTCAGCCCGCCGACCGCGCGCAGCGTGAGCGCGACCGCCGAGGCCGGGGTCAGGGCCGGGTGCGCACACAGGAAGTACAGCGCCAGCGTGTCATCCGTCGCCGCCGCCCCCTGCTCGGGCGCGGGCTCGGCGTCGACCAGCTCCTCCCGCCGCCGCCGGGAGGTGTCGGCGCGGACGGCGTCGAGGAACCTGCGCCAGGCCACCGTGACCAGCCAGCCCTTGGGATCGCGCGGCAGGTCGTCGGGCCATCCGCGTACCGCCTCGACCAGGGCGTCCTGCACGGCGTCCTCGGCCGCCGCGAAGTCGGCTCCGCGGCGGACGAGGACGCCGATCACCGCGGGCACCAGCTCCCGCAGCAGGGACTCGTTCACTCGGTGGCCGAGGGCTGCTCGGCGTAGAACGGCCGCACCTCGATCCACTCGTGGATCGGCTTGCCACCGGCACCGGGAGCTGCGGACAGTTCGCCGGCCAGCTCGATCGCGCGCTCGTAGTTCTCCACGTCGATCACCATCCAGCCGGCGATCAGGTCCTTGGTCTCGGCGAACGGGCCGTCGGTGACCGGTGGCCGGCCTTCGCCGTCGTAGCGGACGAAGGTGCCCTCCGGGGAGAGCGCCTGACCGTCGACGAACTCGCCGGTGCCCTCCAGCCGGGCGGCGAAGTCATTCATGTACTGGATGTGGGCCGTGACCTCCGCCGGCTCCCACTTGTCCATCGGTACGTCGTTGACCGCCGCCGGCGCGCCCCGGTAGTGCTTGAGCAGCAGGTACTTGGCCATCATGTTCTCCTTGGTGAGGTACGGCCCATTGTGGCCGTGTTCGCACCTGGGACGGAGCCGCTCCCGGGTTCTCGACATGCCGGCGCGGAATCTCTCCGGGAAACTTCAACGACCCCGCGCGCCCGTCACCGCAGGTTTCTTTCCCGTACGCCGATGAGCAGCCGGTCGACGGCGGCCCGGTCGGGCTGCTCCGGCAGTACGGTGCCGGCCGCCGCGTCGTCGAGCTCGGCCAGCAGATCCGCCGCCCAGCGGGTGACCGCCGTCCACGGCAGCTCGCCGCGCCGGACCGCGAGCAGCCGGTCCCGCGACGGTCCCACGTCGACCAGGACCTCCCCGGTCCGCAGCACGTGGGCACCGGCGGTCAGCAGCCGGATCATGTGCATGGCCTGCTTGTGGTTGGTCTCGCCGGTGCGTTCCCGGCGGGCCGCCACCCGGTCGAGCTGGTCGCGGGCGTAGCCGCCGTACGTCTGGGCGAGTCGCGTCGACAGGAACGCCTGCCGGACGGCCAGCAACTGCTCGCCGTCCTCGCGCAGCGTCTCGATCAGCGGGGACCAGAGCACCTCCAGGACGGTCGGATTGCCCTGTAACGCCAGGGTGCAGAAGCGTTCGAACTCCCAGGAGAACTGCTCCGGTGCCGGCCCGTCGAGGTGGGTGGGCGGCTTGTCCAGCTGCCAGAACGCACGGGTCGGGGCCACGTACACGCCGCGCCGGTCGTAGTCGGAGTCCGGCCCGTGCAGCCCGTACGCCCGGGATCCGACGACGACGGCGAGTACGGTGTGCCGCTCGACGAGCTCGTTCACGCCGGGCAGGGTACCGCTGCCCGGCCGAGCTGAAGGTAGATATAGCGGGTGTCGCCCGGGCCGGGGCGGCTGTGGCCGTCGGCCTGCCAGCCCCGAGCGGCGTAGAAGCGCTGGGCCCGACCGTTACGTTCCCACGCCTCCAGCAGCCCGCCGGTCCGGCCGGTCCTCTCCAGGTACGCGACGAACGCGTCGTGCAGCAGTCCACCGATCCCTCGACCCCAGCAGTCGGGGAGCACGTGGATCTGGTAGAGCTGACCGACGCGGCCCGGGTCGACATGACCGGCGAAGGCGGGTCCCATCGCCGCGCAGCCGACGACCCGGCTGTCGAGGACAGCGGCGACGGTGAACAGCTCCGGCGAGGTGACCGCGTTCGCCCAAGCGGTGCGGCGTTCGGCGTACGCAGCGGGGGACGACAGCGACGGGTCGGCCGGGTCGAGCCCACCTGCCGCCGTGTAGTAGGCGGTGCGGGCCAGCGTGTGCACCTCGGTCAGCTGGTCGACATCAGCGAGCGTGGCCTCGCGTACGAGTGCCGGTGCGTCGGCGGGCCGCGGTCCATCATGATCACTTGACGTTCTGCTGGGCGACACGCCGATGCTCTCCCAGCAGAACGTCAAGTGATCATGGCGGGCTGGTGGGCGGACACCATCAGGCGAGGTCATCCGGCGTCTCCTCCGTCAGTCGGCGAAGCCGAGGCCGCGTTCGGCCAGCGCGGTGGCGAGGATGCCGACGGCCTTCGGGCCGATCCCGTGCATGGCCAGCAGATCGGCGCGACGGTAGGTGGCGACCTGGGCGAGGGTGGTGACGCCGGCTGCCAGCAGGGCACTGTTGGCAGGCCGTCCGATCGGCGGCAGGTCACCGATCTGGGCGGGCAGATGGCGAGTGCTCATCCGCCCACCGTAGCCGGCGTGGCCGTGCTCGGGCCTTGGTCGTTGATAGCGTCGGCGGCATGACCGTGAGCATTCTGATCACGCCCGACGATGACCTCGGCGAGGAACTTGCCGCTGCTGTTACCGGGGGCAACCGGTTTGCTCTGATCGCGTGGGCGATCCGTGAGTACCTGGATCGGCGCGCCGTCGATGCTGCTGCTGCCTGGCACGCCGCCCTTGCCGGCGAGGACGCTGCGGCGTACGCCGAGTTCAACGCTACGTGGTAGCCCTGAGCCACTGGCGGATGGTGGAGAAGTCGGCGTCGGTGAGGCCGAGTTGCGGGTCGATGCGGTGCAGTAGCGCCTTGCCAGGGTGGTTCCTGGTGACCCACTGCCGGTCCAGGTCGGTGATCTCGTCGTCGAGCCAGACGAAGGTACGCCCGGCCGCCCAGCTGGTGAGGAACGCCGTCTTCCAGCGCACGCCGCGCGGGGGCTCGTCGTCGGAGTCCGGCCACGGAACGACCGGCAGCTCCGGTAGGCCGAGCAGCGGCGCGACGACGTCGTTCGCCTCGGCCATCCAGGTGGTCGCCCAGACAAGTTGACAATCGAGCGCCAGCAGCTGGCGTCCGTCCTCCGGATCGAGCCGATCCAGCAGCGGATTACCACCGACATCAAGATCGGTTGCGGAGACGGGCGAAGGCGCGCGGCCAGTGGCACCGGCGGCGAAGGGAATGAGTACGCCGTCGACGTCGAGGAACACGTACGGGCAGCTGGCTGGCACCGGCGTCGTCGAAAGGCAGACCGGCCGCGTCAGCGGCTGGACACTGTGGTGAGGAACGCCGTCCAGGCTCCGGCGGGGAAGAGGAGCGCCGGGCCGTTCGGGTCCTTGTAGTCGCGTACGCCGATGGTGCCACCGGCCAGCGTGGCCACCTCGACGCAGTCTGACCCGCTGGCGCTGCTGCGGCTGCTCTTGCGCCAGTGGGCGTGGGGCGGGTCCTGCGCGATTACGTCGTGTCCGTCCGTCCGAGATCGTTGCAGCAAGCTGGATCAGCCCTCCGCGGACTCGTAGTCCTTGAGGCCGGACAGGAAGTTGGTGAAGGCAGCCGGGCTGAACAGCAGAGCTGGGCCGGTGGCGTCCTTGCTGTCCCGTACGCCTACGGCGATGTCAAGGTCAGCCACCTCGACGCAGTCGCCGCTTCCGCCGCCGCTGGAGCGGCTGCTCTTTCGCCATTTCGCTTTGGAGAGGTCCATTGCCGCCATCCCTACTCGATGCTGTCCCGTGCACGAGCGATCAACTCTCGTGACTCCTCGACTCCGGCTGCCGTCGCGCGTAGGTAGTCGAACGCCAGGCTATACCGCCTGACGTCTCTCTCGCCTTCCACATCCAGGTCGCCCGTCAGTGTCTCGACGAAGACGACCGACGGATGCTCAGGGAAGTCCATGATCGTGAAGGCGCCGTTGAGGCCCGCGTGCCAGACTGTCTGCTGCTTGAGGACCTGGATGGTCACGCTGCTGGGCGGTGCCAGCAAGCGGTCCAGCTGAGCCTTGAAGATTTCCGGTCCGCCGATCGGCCGGTGCAGCAGGGACTCGTCCAGGATGGCCCACTGCTTTAGCGCGTCCTCGGTGAGCCGGTGCTGGCGGGCCAGCCTCGCCTCGACGTGCTTGTCGATGTCGTGCGGCGTCCGGTCTCGTCCGGCTGGCTCGCCGGTGAAGGTCGCCCTCGCGTACTCCTCTGTCTGTAGTAGGCCGTTGATCGTGCCCCATGACCAGGTGCGGAGCCCGGATGCCTCAGTCTCGAAGGCGATGTAGGTGCTCAACTCGCTGGTGATGGTGTCGCGGTAGTCCTCCCACCAGCCGCGTCCACGGGCCTCCTTGGCCAGGCGCCAGTACTGCTCCTGTCGTGCGGGGTCGGTGACGCCGAACAGGTTGAGCATCAGGTAGAGGTCGCCCTTGCTGACGCTGGTCTGGGCGAGTTCGATGCGGGAGATCTTGCCCTGCGAGCAGCCGATCTCCTCAGCGACCTGGTCTGCGGTCAGCCTCGCCTCGGTGCGTAGGCGCTTCAGCTCCAGACCCAGTTGACGTCCGCGCACGGTGGGGGTCCGCCGGTCTCGCTTCTCTGGCATCCAGCAAGTCTCGCGGACTGCATGACGAGGTTCAACTACCGTCCAAAGTTTTCTCCTATAGGGACTGGTCTTGATCTTACTGATGTGTTCAGATGTTAGTCGAAGTGAATGATTCACATCATGATCTAGGCGGCGAGGTCGAGGTCTCGCCGGGTAACTCCCCGCCGTCAGGGACGCGAGGGTCTGTGGCGGTGGGTCGAGCGGAGGAAGGCTGTCGTTCCCCGTACGGCAGCCTTCCTCCACCTCGCGCGAGTTGCTCCACGACGGTGAACTGCGAGTACCTGCCCTTGGAGGTGTCCGTGACCGACAACCGTTCAGCACGCTGGACCGACCCGACCCTCGACCCGACCGAGCGCAACCGGGACCTGTTCGCCGTACTCGATCGGGCTGACCTGTCCGAACCGGCACGGGCCGCCGTCGCACACGCCCTCGGAGCCGACGCCGGCCCTGCCGGGCACGCCGAAGCGCTGGTCAACCGCTACCTCAACGAACGCGAGCGCTGCCGTCCGGTCGGGCGGGTCAACGGCGGTGGCGGGGACCGGGGCGGCAACCTGCCGGACTGGTTACGGCCCGACCGGCGCGGCCGGTACACACTGCACCTGACCTTCGCCGCCGCCGACTTCGACGAAGCGCGCGAGCAGGCCGTCGCGTACGCCGAAGGGCTCACCATCCTGTGCCCGGAGCTGGGCGAGTACACGCCGCTGCTGTCGCGGGCAGAGGCGTGGAACTTCAACGAGCCGCTGTTCTGCGGCGTACGTGGACCGGACGGTGAGGTGTGCGCGGAGGTCCGCTACCACGCCGGGTTCCACCGGGCGGCCGGCCTGGGCGGGCTGAGCTGGGGCGACGGGGACGCCGACGCCGATGTCGACGTCAACCTGCCATGACGGACACCCCGGCCACGCCGCCGTACCCCAGGGTCGCGCCGTGCCGGCACTGCGGCCGGCCGGTGCTGCGCGACAACGACGGCGTCTGGATCCACGCCGACCTCGCCTACGTCTGCCGCGACCGCTGGGGTGGGATCACCGCCACCACCGCCGCCCCGGAGCCGCCGGACCCGACGTGGCCCCCGAGTGTCGCCGAGCGGCCGTACCCGTTCCGGGTCGACTCCGGCGCGCCACTCGACCTGTAAGAGTAAGGGAGGCCAGTCAGTGGATCCGGCGGCCGTGCGCGTCCGGGACGCCGGACTTGCGGAAGAAGTAGGTATTGATCTGGTCGCGCCACTCCCGCGCCGAGCGGACCTGCTCGTCGAGGCGGTCGGCGACCCGGGCGTACAGGGCGGAGTCGAGGCCGATGTCAGCGATGTCCAGCCACCGTTCCCGCATGGCGATCGCCTCGTCGGCCCCGGCGAAGTGGGTGTCGTAGATGTGCTGGATGACCGTCGAGCCGCTGTGCAGCACATGACCGTACGGCACGTGGTGGAAGAACAGCAGCAGCTCGTCGGGGCAGTCGGTCAACGACTCGTACACCTGCGACCAGGGCTTCGGGTACTGGCTGGTGTAACCGGTGCCGGTGGCCCGGGTCCGGTCCACGCCGACGCCGTCGCGGTCGGCGAAGTGGTAGGTGCCCCACGGGGTGTACTCGTACCCGTCGACGGACGGGCCGTAGTGGTTGCCGGGGTTGACCATGAAGCCGACACCCAGTGGGGCGGTGTACCGCTCGTAGGTGCGCCACGAGCCGTCCATCATCGCGTGCAGTGCCTGCCGCAACTGCGCCGGATCGGAGACCGCGCCGGCCGGGAAGGTCAGGTCGATCCACTCGTCGAGCAGCGCGGCCGGGTCGGCGGTCGGGTCCCAGCCGAGCCGGCCGAACGCGTACAGGTTGGCCTGGGCGAGCGGATGCCCGCACCAGAACGGGTCGTCGCCGACGTTCGACACGGCGGCCAGGGTGCCGCCCCGCGCGGCGATCGCGGCGACCGACGACCCCGCGTCACCGCTGACGTCCCCGTCGGCCTCCAGACTGTCGCCGTCGAACCGGAAGCTGAGCACCTCGCTCCACAGCGGAGCCAGGTAGCAGACGTGCAGCTGGTGGCCGGTGTACTCCTGGGTCACCTGCAACTCGACGGCCAGCCGGGTGACCGGCATCGCGGCGATCACCGGGGACACCGGCTCCCGGGGTTGGAAGTCGATCGGCCCGTACTTCACCTGCACGATCGCGTTGTCGCGGAACTGGCCGTCGAGCGGGGCGAAATGGTCGTACGCGGCCCGAGCCCGGTCGGTGGTGCGGTCCCGCCAGTCCTGCCGATGGTTGTAGACGAACGCCCGCCAGTGCACCACCCCGCCGTGCGGGGCGAGGGCGTCGGCGAGCAGGTTGGCGCCGTCGGCGTGGCTGCGGCCGTACGCGAACGGGCCGGGCTGACCCTCCGAGTCGGCCTTCACCACGTACCCGCCGAAGTCGGGCACCCTGGCGTAGACCTGGGCGGTGGTGGCCGCCCACCAGCCGCGTACCGTCTCGTCGAGCGGGTCGGCGGTGTCCAGCCCCCCGAGCACCATCGGCGCGGCGAACGTCACCGACAGGTGCAGCCGGATGCCGTACGGGCGGAAGATGTCGGCGAACGTGGCGACGTCGTCGAGCCGGTCAGTGAGCAGCCGCGCCTCGGTGCGACCCACGTTGACGTTGTTGATGGTGACCGCGTTGACGCCGCTGGCGGCGAGCAGCCGGGCGTACGCCCTGACCCGGTCCAGGTCGTCGGTGATCGCGCCGTCCCGCCAGAAGATCGACCCGCCGGAGTAGCCCCGCTCCACCTGCCCCATCACCGGGTGCACGTCGATGTTGTCCCAGTGGTCGAGCATCCGCCGGCCGATCGCCGGCCGGTGCGTCCGCGTCGGGATGTCGTCGCCGAACGCCGACTCGCCGAGCCGGACCACGTGGAACAGCCCGTACAGCAGCCCGGCGGGGGTGTCGGCGGTGACCGTGGTGAGGCTGCCGGCGCGGCCGATCGTGTAGCCCTCGTCGCCGAGCCCGCCGGAGGCACCGGCTGCTCCGTCGGAGGCACCGGCTGCTCCGCCGGGACCGCCGGCACCGGTCAACGCCAGCATCAGGTCTGCCTCGCCGTCGACCGACAGCCGGGTAACCGATCCGCCGAACCGGTCGCAGGCGGCCCGCACCTCGGCGTGCACGGTGGCGACGAGCTTCTCGTCACCGGAGACCAGGGTGTGTCGTGCCCCGATGGCACGCCATGCCTGCGCCGGCAGCCAGGCCGGATGGACATCGGTTGCCGGTGCGGCAGCGGCCACGCGATCCTCCCTGAGTTTTTCGATCTTCTTCCGGACCCGTGCCCGGAATTCTTCCGGATCCCTACCCGGATCGCAGCCCTCGGACGTCGCCGGGTTCGCGGCGCTGGCGGCCATCGGTCACCCTGTCGGTGTGGATCTCGACGACACACAGACACTGGTCACCCTGCTCAGTGGCCTGGCCATCCTGGTCGGGCTGATCGGCGTGATCGTGCCGATCCTGCCCGGTCTGCTGCTCTGCTGGGCCGGGGTGCTCGGCTGGGCGATCTTCAGCGACGCCGGTGGCGGTCGGTGGCTGATCGTCGTCGCGGCGACCCTGATCGCCGTAGCCGGCACGGTGACCAAGTATCTGTGGCCGGGGCGGGACCTGAAACGGGCCGGCGTGCCCAACCGGTCGCTGCTGGTCGGCGGTGCGCTGGGCCTGGTCGGCTTCTTCGTCGTTCCGGTGCTCGGCCTGGTGATCGGCTTCGTGCTCGGCGTCTGGCTGGCCGAGCGGCAGCGGCTCGGCGACTTCGCCGCCGCCTGGCCGGCGACGAAGCGGGCGGTGCTGGCGGTGGGCCTGGCGATGCTGATAGAGCTGGGTGCCGCGCTCGTCATCGCCGGGTTGTGGCTGCTCGGCCTGCTCGTGGCCTGAACCACGAGCAGACCGCGCGTCGCGTCGGATCGTCAACCAGGTCGGGCCGTCGCCCGGACGGGTGGCGCGCCGGCTGTCACCAGACCGGCATCCGGGCGGCCGGGTAGCGGGAGCCGGCCGCGCCGTGCGGTAGGATCTCGCGGATCCGGTCGACCTCGTCCGGGCTGAGCACAACGGACGCCGCCGCCACGTTCTCGGCGAGCCGTTGCGGGTTGCGGGTGCCCGGGATCGGCACGATGTCGTCGCCCTGGGCGAGCAGCCAGGCCAGGGCGAGCTGGGTGACCGCGACGCCCTTGGCAGCGGCCATCGCGGTCAGCTCGCGCACCGCGGCCAGGTTCTGTTCGTAGTTGCCCGGCTGCCAGCGTTCGTCCCAGGTCCGCATGTCACCGTCCGGGTATTCGGCGGCGGGCCGGACCGCGCCGGTCAGGAAGCCGCGGCCGAGCGGCGAGTACGCAACGAATCCGATGCCCAGCTCGCGGACCGTCGGCAGCACCTGCGGCTCCACCGCCCGCTCGAACACCGAGTACTCGGTCTGCAGCACCGACACCGGGTGGACGGTGTGCGCCCGCCGGATGATGTCCGGGCCGGCTTCACTGAGCCCGAAGTAGCGCACCTTGCCTTCGGCGATCAGCTCACCGACAGTGCCGGCGACGTCCTCGATCGGTACGTTCGGGTCGACCCGGTGTTGGTAGAGCAGGTCGATGTGGTCGGTGCCGAGGTGGCGCAGACTGTTGTGGGTGACCTCGCGGATGTGTTCCGGCCGGCTGTCGAACGCGGTACCGAACCGGCTCGGGTCGGTCAGGTCGAGGCCGAACTTGGTGGCGAGCACCACGTCGTCACGGAAGCCGCGTACCGCCTTGCCGAGCAGTTGCTCGTTGCTGCCGGTGCCCATTCCGTACAGCTCGGCGGTGTCGAACATGGTGACGCCGAGTTCGTACGCCCGACCGATGGTGGCGATGCCGCTGGCCGGGTCGGCCGGACCGTACGCCATGGTCATGCCCATCGTGCCGAGGCCGATCGCACCGACTTCGAGCCCCTGCGATCCGAGTTCGCGCCGGGGCAGCTGCCGGCCGTTCGTTGTCTGTGTCATGCCCCGACGCTATGTCCGCCCCGGGGGTGCCGGCATGGGGCGCGCTCCGCGTACTCTTGCCTGATCCTCTCACTGACGGCGGGGCGATCGATGATAGACGAGCTGGCACGGGTCGTCGCCCGGCACTGCTGCCCGGTGCCGGCGGTCGAGACCGCCGTGCCCCGGCTGCGGCTGGTCCGCTTCGACGACGAGCGGGCCGGGCCGACCGATCTGCTGTACGAGCCGATGGTCTGCTTCGTGGCCCGGGGCGCGAAACGCAGCACCGCCGGTGAGCGCAGCTGGCTGGTCGGCCGGGGGGCGATGTTCCTCAGCTCGGTGGAGCTGCCGGTGACCGCCGTGTTCGAGCAGGTGCCGTACCGGTCGGCGGTGCTGCGTCTGGACGGGCGGATGCTCGCCGATCTGCTGCTGGAGCTGGACGAGCCACCGTCGCCGCCGGCCGGGTCGGCAGAGCCGGCCGCGTTGACCACGGCGGCGATGACCCCGGGGATCGTCGAGGCGGTCACCCGGTGGGTACGGCTGCTCGACGACCCGGCCGACATCCGGCCGCTCGCCGCCCGGATGGAGGGCGAGATCCTGTACCGGCTGTTGAGCAGCCCGCTCGGGCCGGCGCTGCGTCAGCTCACCGTTGCCGAGTCCCGGTTGTCGCAGGTCCGGGCGGCGGCCGGGCTGATCCGGGCCCGGTACGCCGAGCCGTTGACGGTCGAGCAGATCGCGGCGGCGGCCCACCTGAGCGTGGCGACCCTGCACCGGCACTTCAAGGCGGTGACCGGGATGAGCCCGATGCGGTTCCAAAAGTCCTTGCGGCTGCAGCAGGCCCGGCAGCTGCTGGTCGCTGGCGCCGACACCGCCGCTGGAGTGGCCAGGACGGTCGGGTACGTCAGCGCGACCCAGTTCAACCGCGAGTACCGGCGGGCGTACGGCGTACCGCCAGGTCGCGATGCGGCCCGGCGGCGCGCTAGCGACCTGGCGTCGGCAGCTTCGGGGCGGTCGCCGACAGCCTGAGCGTCGCTGCGCGCCGGGGCCGTCACTGCTGCCAGGCCGAGCGGCGCAGCAGCCGCATGCCGTTGAGCGCGACCAGGATGGTGGAGCCCTCGTGCCCGGCGACGCCGAGCGGCAGCGGCAGGTGGCCGACGATGTCCCAGGTCGCCAGGACCACGATGACGGTGCCGGCGATGACCAGGTTGGCGACCACGCAGCGCCGGGCCCGCCGGGCGAGGGCGACAAGCGCGGGGATGGTGGTCAGGTCGTCGCGGACGATGACGGTGTCCGCGGTCTCCAGGGCGAGGTCGGCACCGACGCCACCCATCGCGACGCCGGTGTGCGCGGTGGCCAGCGCCGGTGCGTCGTTGACTCCGTCGCCGATCACCAGCACCCGCCGGCCGCCGGCCTGCAGTTGCCGTACCGCGGCGACCTTGTCCTGCGGCAGCAGACCGGCCCGTACCTCGTCGATGCCGACCTCGGCGGCCAGCCCGCCGGCTGCCTGCGGGTTGTCGCCGGTGAGCAGCACCGGCGACCGCCCGGTCAGGGCACGCAGCGCGGCGGTGACCGGGGCCGCGCCGGGTCGCAACCGGTCGGTGAGCGCGAGGACGGCTGCCGGCGTGCCGTCGACGGCGACCACGACGGCGGTCTGGCCGGCGGACTCCACTTCGGCGACCAGCCGGCGGGCCCCGTCGTCGGTGGCGGTCAGCAGCTGGGCCGGGCTGGCCACGGCCACCTGCCGGTCACCGACGCGGGCCGTGACGCCGCGCCCTGGTAGTGCGGCGAACGTGTCGGTGGCGGCGATCGCCAACTGGCGGTCGCGGGCGGCGGCGACCACGGCGACACCGATCGGGTGTTCGCTGGGCAGTTCGGCGGCGGCGGCGAGAGCCAGCAGTTGGTCCGCGTCGCCGGTGGCCGGATCACCGGGTACGGGGTGGACGGCGGTGACTCGGGGCCGACCTTCGGTGAGGGTGCCGGTCTTGTCGAAGGCGACCAGGTCGGCACGGCCGAGGCGTTCGATCACCCCGGCGGATTTGACCAGTACGCCGTGTCTGCCGGCGGTGGCGATCGCGGCGAGCAGCGGCGGCATGGTCGCCAGCACCACGGCACAGGGGGAAGCGACGATCATGAAGGTCATCGCCCGCAGCAGGGCGTCGGTGAGGCTGTCGCCGAGGGCGAGCGGGATGCCGAACAGGGCGAGAGTCGCGACCACGACTCCGACCGAGTAGCGCTGCTCGATCCGTTCGATGAACAGCTGGGTGGGTGCCTTGCTGGCGGCGGCCTCCTCGACCATGGCGGCGATCCGGGCGACGACGGTCTCGCCTGCCGGGGTGGTCACCCGGACCCGTAGCGCTCCGGTGCCGTTGAGGGTGCCGGCGTACACGTCGTCGCCGTGGCTGCGGTCCACCGGTAGCGGCTCGCCGGTGATGGTGGCCTGGTCGACCTCGCTGGCGCCGTCGACAACCTGTCCGTCGGCGCCGATCCGCTCGCCGGGGCGGACCAGGATGACGTCGCCGACGCGCAGTGTGACGGTGTCGACCCGCTGTTCGGTGCCGTCGACGATCCGCGTCGCCCGGGGCGGGGCCAGGTCGAGCAGGCTGTGGACGGCGTCGGCGGTTCGTCGAGTGGCGAGCGCTTCCAGCGCGCCGGAGGTGGCGAAGATGACGATCAGCAGGGCGCCGTCGAAGACCTGGTTGACGGCGGCGGCCCCGATCGCGGCGACCACCATCAGCAGGTCGACGTCGAGGGTGCGTTCGCGTAGTGCGCGCAGCCCGGACCAGCCTGGTTCCCAACCGCCGGCGACGTAGCAGGCAAGGTAGGCGGCCCACCAGCTCCACGCCGGGGCTCCGGCCAGGTGCAGCGTGCCGCCGAGGGCGAACAGCGCGGTCGCGGCGGTCGCCCAGCGGACCTCGGGCAGCGCCCAGATCGGGGTACGGCGGGTGGCGTCGGCCAGGCGCTCGGCGCGTTTCGGGGGCGCGTACGGCGGGGTATCGATGAGCACGGCCATTACAATAGCTGCGCAGCTATGCAGATATGCAAGTAGGCGGCCTCGACTAGTCTGACCGGCATGCACACCTCGATTCCGGATTTCCGGATGCCGGTCGAGGAGCAGGTGCACCTGGCCGCGGAGACGTTCCGCCTGCTCGCCGACCCCACCCGGATCAAGATTCTCTGGGCGCTGCTGCAGGGTGAGTCGTCGGTCGCCTGCCTGGCCGAGTTGGTCGGTGCCGCGCCGACGGCGGTCAGCCAGCACCTGGCCAAGCTGCGGCTCGCCGGGCTGGTCCGGGGTCGCCGGGAGGGCACATTCGTCTACTACTCGGCCGCAGACGTGCACGTCCGGCAGTTGCTGGCCGAGGCGCTGTTCCACGCCGACCATGCCGACCGCGAGCTGCCCGACCACGGGCCGGGGGAGCGGGTCTCCGATCACCACGGGTGAGCGCCTGGCTCGGGGCCGGTCACCTGTGGTGGAGTCGAAACCGGCCGCGTCGGTCCTACTTAATGAAAACGGCTTCCGTTATCGTCTGGGTAGACGAGAGGAGGCCGTCCATGGCCGTACCGAAGCGCCGCACCTCGCGGTCGAACACCCGCCACCGGCGCGCCCAGTGGAAGGCGGCGGTGCCGATGCTGGTGACCTGCCCCTGCCCGCGACAGGAGAAGATCCTGCCGCACCGGGCCTGCGCACACTGCGGCCTGTACCGGGGCCGCCAGGTCGAGGATCCGCGATGACCGGTGCGGTGGCCAGCGAGGGGAACGGTGCGACGGCCGGCGCGGTGGCCAGTGACCGTCGGCTGCCGGTAACGGTGCTGTCCGGATTCCTCGGTGCGGGCAAGACCACCCTGCTCAACCACATCTTGGCCAACCGGGAAGGGCGGCGGGTCGCGGTCATTGTCAACGACATGAGCGAGATCAACATCGACGCCGCGCTGGTGCGCGACGGCGGTAGCCTGTCGCGTACCGAGGAACGCCTGGTCGAGATGACCAACGGCTGCATCTGCTGCACCCTGCGCGACGACCTGCTGGTGGAGATCGCCCGACTGGCTCGGCTGGGCCGCTTCGACTACCTGGTGATCGAGTCCAGCGGCATCTCCGAACCACTGCCGGTGGCGGCCACGTTCGCCTTCGGCACCGACGACGGTGGGGTGCTGGCCGACATCGCCCGGCTGGACACCATGGTCACTGTCGTCGACGCGCCGCACCTGATCGCCCAGTTGCGGGCCGGCGAGTCGTTGGAGCAGCGTGGGCTGGCCGCGTACGACGACGATGACCGCACCATCGCCGACCTGCTGGTCGACCAGATCGAGTTCGCCGACGTGATCCTGGTCAACAAGACCGACCTGGTCGGGTCGGCCGAGTTGGCGACGGTCGAGGCGCTGGTGACCAGGCTGAACCCGAAGGCCCGTCAGCTGCGGACCGTGCGGGCGCAGGTCCCGTTGGGCGAGGTGCTCGACACCGGGCGGTTCGATCTGGAGGCGGCCGAGACCGCTCCCGGTTGGGTCGCCGAACTCAACGGCGAGCACGTGCCGGAGACGATCGAGTACGGCATCAGCAGCATCGTCTACCGGGCGGTCGCGCCGTTTCATCCGCAGCGGCTCTGGGATCTGCTCGCCGAGCTGGACAGCTTCGGCGTCGTACGGTCGAAGGGCTTTCTCTGGCTGGCGACCCGGCCCGATGTGCAGGCACTGTGGTCGCAGGCCGGTCCGTCGGCGCGGTGCGACCCGGCGGGGGTGCCGGTGGCCAGCTCCGGTGAGTGGCCCGACGACCCGGCCGAGCGGGCCGACCTGGAGTCCCGGTGGGATCCGGTCTTCGGCGACCGGCACCAGGAGCTGGTGTTCATCGGCATCGGGCTCGATGGCGAGCGGCTACGGGCGGCGCTGGACGGCGCGCTGCTCACCGATGCCGAGCTCGCGGCGGCCGGAGCGGGGCTGGTCGCCGGGCTCGCGGCATGGCGCGAGCTGCCGGACCCGTTTCCCGACTGGGATGTCGGCGAGCTGGACGAACATGGACATGTGTCGACTCAGACAGGTCGCACCCCTACCGCGATAAGTTGAAAACGATTACCGTTAGCTCCCGGTGGTCCACCAGGGACCACCGGGAGGGAGTCTGTCCCATGTCGACCGCAACTCGCCGGCGGGCCGCCGGTACGCTCGTCGCCAGCGCCGCGATGATTGCCGCTCTGGTGGTTTCGGCCACTCCGGCGCAGGCACACGGCACCGGCCTGCCCGTGGTCCTGCATGAAGGACACGTCGACGTCATCGAGGTCGAGTACGAGGACGGTGAGCTGGAGCTCGGCGTCCACGACGACACCGTCGAGCCGGGTGAGCACCGCCACCACGACGACGTGATCTTCGTCGTCAAGCCCCAGGCGAAGGCCACCGTGCCCAGTGACCCGGCCTTCGCCTTCCTCGGCGCCGCCGGCTCGCCGGTGTGGATCCTGCCGCAGATCGAGAACGAGGAACTGCTCTTCGCCGGCCTCGCCACCGAGGAGCTCGAAGCGGGCGTCTTCGCCGGCGACTCGGTCGACCTGACCGTGCAGCAGCTGATCAGCGCCCCCAGCTCCGCCAAGATGGCGGTCTACACCGAGGACCTGTTCGGGCAGCCGACCGTGCTGGCCAACAGCCGCGACGGGCTGCCGGACGTTGTCGACCTGGCGGTCGGTGAGCACCTGCACGTCAACTGGGCGTTCAGCAAGGCGGGCGTCTACCTGCTCAAGGTGAAGGCCAGTGCCACTCTGGCGGGCACCACGACCGTCGTCGAGTCCGACTCGGTCTACCTGCGATTCGTCGTCCTGCCCTGACGTGCGTCGGGAATCCGGAGGGAGCAGTGTGATGAAGACTCCTGGCCGCCGGCTGCTTGCCGGTATCGCGTCGAGTGCCCTCGCTGCGGTGCTCGCGGTCGCCGTACCCACCCCGGCGCAGGCCACGACCGTCGAACTGACCAGTGGCTACGTCGATGTCATCAATGTCGATCATGTCGCCGGTGGGCCGATCGAGGTCACCGTTGGCGATGACACCGGCGCTACCTTCGTCGAGCGTGACCCGTCCACCGTGGTCCTCGTGGTGCCTGCCGCCGCGCACACGGCGGTGCCGTCCGGTTCCGCCTGGTCGTTCCTCGGCAGCGGGGGGTACGCCTACGTGTTGCCGCAGACCAACACCGCCGGGCTGCTCTGGGCCGGCTGGGACACCACCGGGGTGGCCAGCGGGGCGTTGCAGTTCAACCGGGTCGTGTTCAAGCTGACCGGCGTGCAGGGGCCGGGCGGGTTCAGCATCTTCACCGCCTCGGGCGGCACGTCCACGGTGCTGTTCGACAGCGGCAACGGTCTGCCGGACAGCCTGAACGTCAACCGCAACACCCATGCCCACGTCAACTGGGGCTTCGACGTGGCCGGCACCTACGTGGCGACGTTCGAGGTAAGCGGCGTGCGTGCGTCGAACGGGCAGCCGGTGAGCAGCACCGAGGAATTCACCTTCGAGGTCGGCTGACCCCCGTTCGACCCGAGTGGTTGATTCGTCGGTTGATCCGACCCGCCGACCCGTGGGGGCCGTGTCGACCCCCCCCCCTTCTTTCCCCGCTTTCCGCCAGACCCTAGTTTGAGAAAGATGTTTTTTTTTTTCTCCCATGTCGTTTGCCGGG
>NZ_JBSWXD010000108.1:0-22951 GCF_056160425.1 Micromonospora sp. ABR4_055 | reverse complement strand
TCCCGGGGCACCTTCACATCGACCGGGCCGATCTCGGTCTGCACCGTCTTCGCGGTCGACCCGTTACGCGAGTTACCCGAGCCGTTACCCGACGCGTCACGACGGGCGTAGCCCAGATGCTCGGTCAACTCGGCCCGCAGCCCCCGTTCCAGAACGGCGCGTACCAGCTCGGACAGGAACCCGCCCGGCCCGGTCAGCCGCAGCCCGTCACCCTTGACCTGGGCCAGCAACGCGTCCAGGGCCTGCTTGTCGATCAGATCCGCCACCGCCCGGCGGGCCGATTCACGCGCCGCCGCCTCGTCCGGCACCGCCGCCGCCAGAGGCAGCCGCGGCCCGTCAGCGGCGATCCGCCGCGTCAACGCCGCGACCTCCGCGTCGGCATCGACGCCGGAGTCGTACTGCTCCACCGTTGAAAGTGTCATCGAAACTGGTCCTCACTGTGTCGACCGGCTACCCACCGGTCATAACGGACTTCTACTGACATCCGTTACACAGATCTCCCTACAGGCCCATCCAGGGCCGAGAGTCGGCACCAGCCTCCTTGTCTCGGTGATCAAGACGGCTGTGGCCAGCATGGATGAGGTTTTCGACACCCACACGGTCTACGACGCCCCGGACCTGCTGGAGCCGCTCGGCAACCTCTGAAGGAACCGGTGTCGGAAATTTGGGCGCGGTACCGGTTCAAGCGCAACCACTTCGCCAAGTACCTCGGTGCCAGCATCCGCACCGTCTCTAACGTCGGCACGGCGGCCAAAGGAGGTGGGCACGCTCGTGCGTGAGTACACGAACCTGCAGTGGCCGGAAACGCCTTTCGGTGCCGACCAGCGTCCGTTCGGCCGGCACAGGGACATACTCGCCGCGTTTGCCCTGGCCTGGGCGAGCCAGCCCGCCGGGGCGCCGCTGCCAGTCGCGGCGGCCACCGTCTACCTCGGCGTCCGCCGCCACGGCAGCGCCTATGAGGTGGGTGAGGAGAACCTGTCGATCGGCTTTCGGACCGCGTCATCGAGAACCTGGTCGAGATACCCGAGCTGCTCGCACTGACCGACCGGGCACTGACCCGGGCCCGTCGGCACACGGCGATCCTGGCCGGGCATCACCTCGGCGACGAGCTGACCCGCATGGCCGCGCTGTCCGCGGCGCCGCTGCGCGGCGCGGCTGGAGTGCTCGCCGGGTGGGCGAACCGCGCTGTGAAGGGGCGCGGCATGGCAACGATGGTGGACACCGCGATCGAGGCGGGCGACGCTGGTGCGGATGTAGGCATGTCGCTCGATCCGGTCCATCAGCCGATACCGGAATGTGCGAAGTGCGCCGCCGACACCGGCCGGCACGTGCTGGGACGAGGGCTGGCGATCGGACTGACGGCGGCGGTGCACGCCGGCCGCTACCGCTATAACACCCAACACCTGCTCGCCGTGCTCGGCGAGTACCTCACGCACCACAACGGGCATCGGCCGCATCAGGGCCGCAGGCAACGCCCACCTGACCGGGACGCCGTCCCTGCGCCGGTGACCAACCTGGATGCCGTCCGAGTACAGCGCAGGAAGGTCGCCCACGGGTTTATCACCGAGTATGAGCAGGCCGCGTAGCCGAACCCGACTTCTCGAACGACACACGAAAACGTTACACTTCCAGCAGGGCCACCCGCAGGTAGCTGCGCAAACTGTGTCCGGAGAATTCTCCTACACAGCCCCGGTTTCCAGACCGGACACCACCGCACTGGGACCTATATTCATTCCCTCTAACCGAATCTGACTGGGCGAGACGGTAAACCGGCTGAAGCTACCAGCGTCCCAGCGGTATCGGCGCACGCCCTGGAGGTCCACGCCTAGCGCCTGCTCGACGAGCCACTGATGCGGGCCGTCGTGTGCTACCACCAAGACGCGCTTGCCGCCGAAACGCCCAGGTAGGCTGCCGAAGAAGTCGAGCACGCGTGCACGCGCTTCCGCATACCTCTCCTCTCCGGGGAGCTGGGCCAGATCGCTATTACCGGTCAGGATGCCCTCGGCCTCTGCGTCCAACTCAGCCCGTATTGCGGTGAACTCTTTACCGACCAGTTGAAGGAACACCCGCTCCCGTAGTGCTTTGGAAATCTCAATTTCCCGTTTGGTGCCCGCAATCGCTAGCTCCGCAGTCTCGATGGCGCGGGCAAAGTCTGAGCTGAATACGGCATCCGGTGCGAACCGCAGCACCGCGTGACGTGCGGCGCGCGCCTCAGCCCGGCCGCAGGGGGAGAGCCCCATCGCGAAGGGATCCGCGTAGATCCCCTCCGGGTGCTCCGGAGTGCCGTGGCGCAGAAAGAGAACATCGACCTCTTCCGGCCTTACAGGCGGCTCCTGCCATTGGGAACGCCACTCCTCGATAACGTCGAGAACGTCCTCGCAGACCTCCTCAGGCATTTTGCCGCCGATTGATAGCGCGTACCCGGCGTTGCGAAAGCTCGCTTGCAACTTCGCCAGGCGAGATTCATCCATCCGCTGAAGCGGATGGCGTAAGTCGTTGCGCTCGATCAGGTCGCTCATTTCTGCGGTAAACGAGACGATGACAAGCTTGCAGCCGCGGCGCGCGAACCGCAATTCCTCGCTTATCAGCGTTTCGACGTCCTCGAAGACACCATCAACGATCGGCGTGAATCCACTGTCGTGATACGACAATGCAAGGTCGAAGCAAGCCCTCTCGGAGGCGTCCAATGTAAACGCCGCAAAGTCCCGCGGTTGGGCCATGTAACGCACGGAATCGTTGGAGACGCGAACCGCAGGGTTCAACGCGTTCCGTAGCAGAGCTGCTGTCGTGGTCTTCCCGGTGCCAGGAAGGCCTCGGAGAAGCAATGCGAATTGCCTACTCATGACAATACCTATTCTTGTTTTCGATGAGAGAGTCGGGAAGCTTCGTGACTCCGCTGACATCACTCGGGTGCATCTTTTTGAGGGGTGCGCTGTTTACATTCGGCGAGGCCGGGGTGGGGATGCTGGCGGGCTAGGCGGTGTTCTTCCTGGTAACGCTTGTCGTAATATGTCATGTAGTCGTTGAGGTCTTCGTTGGAGACGATGACGCGGAGTTTGAGGATATCTTCTGCTCCCGTGGGGACCATCGGGCGCCGGTGATGCCGAATCTGTCTTCGATGATGTAGCGGCAGGAGCCTTCTATGCGGCCGGTGGCGATGGGCCAGCCGATAGGAGTGCGGACCGCGATGCCCTTACCGTCGGCCTGCATCAGGATCACGTCGGTGGCGGGTAGGTCGGCCCCGGCGTTGCGTGCCCGTAGTGGGTTGAAGTCGTGGGCCCGGCCGGTCAGTTGCGCCCAGCCGATTGTGACCCCGGTCCGAGCGGCGATGATCTGCTGGGCCTGCCCGTAGCCGCCGGTGGCCATGTGGAGGGCGGCCAGGGTACGCATCCGCAGATGCAGCAACACAGCCAATGCTGGGATCACCTGCTCCGGAGACTACTAGAGGATTATTCCGGCATCCTTCAGGTCTTCGCTGGATGCCCGCCTCTGCCGCAATACCAATTGACGTATATTTGCCGCTTCAACAGTGATTAATCTCTCTGTGGTGCCATCCTTATGGGCAGAAACCAGCATTACTTGGAATTCGTTCAACCGGAACGGGGTTCGAATATACACGCCCTTCAAGGCTTTGTCAAATGTATACCTATTACAAGTTCTGAATGTCTCTCCAGGGTCGAGTCACCCGGAGGATTCTCACCTTCGGGCTCCCACGGAACGGAGCGTGACAGTCTCCCATCACTCCGCTCGCACCTGTGCCGTGCCCAACTGGGAGTGTCAAGTTAACGGCTGATCTTGGTTGTTGAAGTGGTCAGAGGTTGGCCGGGGTGAGCCGGCCCTCGAAGGCGATCTGGAACGCGTTGAGAGGTGCCTTCCAGCGCATGGTCCACCTGCGGCGGCCGTTGCCGGTCGGGTCCAGGCTCATCAACGCCATGTACACGCACTTGAGCGCGGCCTGCTCGTTGGGGAAGTGCCCGCGGGCGCGGACGGCCTTGCGGATACGGGCGTTGACGGACTCGATCGCGTTCGTCGAGCAGATGACCTTGCGGATCTCCACGTCGAAGCCGAGGAACGGCACGAACTCGGCTCAGGCGTTCTCCCACAGCTTCACGATCGCCGGGTACTTCCGCCCCCAGGCCTCGGCGAACTCCAGGAACCGCTCGGTCGCCGCGTCCTCCGTGGGTGCGGTGTAGACCGGCTTGAGCGCCTTGGCGATCTTCTCCCAGTCCTGCCGTGCCGCGTAGCGGAACGAGTTTCGCAGCAGGTGGATCACACACGTCTGCACGATGGTGGCCGGCCACACCGCCTCGACCGCCTCCGGCAGGCCCTTGAGCCCGTCGCAGACGAGCATCAGCACGTCGGCCACACCCCGGTTCTTCAGCTCGGTGAGCACGTGCAGCCAGTGCTTGGCTCCCTCGCCGCCGTCACCGGCCCACAGACCGAGGATGTCCCGGTGGCCGTCGACGGTGACCGCCATCGCCAGGTAGATGGGCCGGTTCGCGACCTTCCCGTCCCGGATCTTCACATTGATCGCATCGATGAACACGACCGGGTACACCGGGTCGAGTGGCCTGTTCTGCCACTCGGTCATCCCGTCGATGACCTTGTCCGTGATCGTCGAGATCGTCTGCTTCGACACCTCGGCGCCGTACACCTCGGCCAGGTGCGCGGCGATCTCCCCATGCGTCAGCCCCCGGGCCGACAACGACAGCACTAGCTCATCCACCCCGGACAACCTGCGCTGGCGCTTACGCACGATCCGCGGCTCGAACGTCCCCGCGACATCCCGCGGGACCCGCACCTCAACCGGGCCGACGTCAGTCAGCACGGTCTTCGTCCGGGTGCCGTTACGGGAGTTCCCGGTGCCCTTGCCCGCCGGGTCGTGCTTGTCGTAGCCGACGTGGTCGGTGATCTCGCCCTCCAGGGCGGACTCCAGGACCCGCTTGGTCAGCTGCTGCAGCAGACCACCCTCACCGGTCAGCTTCAGCCCTTCACCACGTGCCCGGTCCACCAGCAACGCGATCAACTGCTCGTCCGTGGCCGTAGCCACCGACCCGCCTGCCGGCTCCTGCTCGATGATGGTCTCGGTCGTCATCTGGCGCATCTCCCTTGATCAGCAGATCCGCCGTTAGTTGTACACACCCGACCGCCAAAGCTGGCACGGCCGCCGCGACCACGCCCTGCTCCTACTCGACGTCCAGACCGGGCTGCGGGTATCGGAGATCACCGGCCTGAGCCGCCAGGACATTCACCTCGGGGCCGGGGCGCATGTCCGCTGTCACGGCAAGGGCCGCAAGGATCGGGCCACCCCACTCACCACCCAGACGGTCAAGGTGATGCGAACCTGGCTCACCGAGCTCAGCCCCGACCCCGCCGGGCCGCTGTTCCCCACCCAACCTGGCAGCCGGCTCTCCCGAGACGCCGTCGAGCGCCTCGTCGCAAGACACGCCGCTACCGCCGCAGACACCTGCGCGTCGATCAAGGAGAAACAGGTCACCCCGCACACACTGCGGCACACCGCCGCCATGACGCTCCTGAAGGCCGGCGTCGATACCTCCGTCATCGCCCTCTGGCTCGGGCACGAAGGGACCGAAACCACCCAGATCTACCTTCACGCCGACATGACCATCAAGGAACAGGCCCTCGCCCGCGTCCAGCAGCCCGGCACCAGCCCCGGCCGCTACCGGCCACCCGACACCCTGCTCGCGTTCCTCGACAACCTCTAACTACCGCCTCCACCCACCGGGTTATGCCGACGACGGGAAGCCGTCCACCGCCCTGAACAGCGGATCCGGCACCAGCATCGGCATAACCCGGGCCTCGGCATAAGCCGACTTATGCCGAGCTCGGCATAAGTCGGCGTAGCGGACCACGACCGGGCAACCGTCCATCGTCTTCCCGGCACGGGTGCCGGTGACGTGGTAGCGGACCCCGGCGGCGGCCTCCATGCCGTGCAGAGCAACGTTCATGAGCAACGGACTGATCACCCCGCCCTGGGGAGCGCCCTCCTCGGTGGGGGTGAACCGGCCGTCCTCGACCACGCCCGCCTTCAACCACTGCCGGACCAGTCCCCGTCCGGGGAACCAGCCCAGCGACCGGCAGATGTGGTCGTGGTCGAGCCGGTCGAACGCCGCCGCCAGGTCGGCGTCGAGCACCCACAGCCGTTTGGCGTCGGTGCGGCTCGACGTCGTGTGGATGGCCACGATGGCGTCGTGGCAGCCACGACCCGGTCGGAAGCCGTAGGATTTCGGCTCGAACCGGGCCTCCCATTCGGGCTCCAGCGCGCTCACCGTCAGGGCTTGCAGCGCCCGGTCAGCGATCACGGGAATCCCGAGGCCGCGACGGCGGCCGTTGCTCTTGGGCACATACACGCGCTTGACCGGCAGGGGAGTCCACGGCTTGGCGTCGTTCTGGATCCAGTCGGCCAGTTCGGCCTTCTGCTCCCCAGTCACCACGACCTGCCGGTCCACCCCGGCCGTCCTGCGACCAGCATTGCGCTCCGTCACCCGCCGCACCGCCACCACGGCGTTACTGCGCGAGCGGAGCATCAACTTCTGCAAGTTCCGGACCTTCTTCAGGTCCCCGTCCCGCGACGCCGCGAAGATCCGCTGCCGTAGCCGCCGTACGTTGTCCTCGCAGGTCCGCCAATCGATGGCGTCCCAGCCAGCACGGTCGTCCTCCGGTCCGTTCACGCCGAGAGCCGCCATCGCCAACGCGAAGGCATGAGCTGTCATCGTGTCTAACTTGCCCTTCGGTTCCGAAGCTGTGGTCAGCAGTAGCTCCGCAGGCTCACCCGACCCGCGTCAGCGCCCTTTCAGGCCAGGGCACATGCCCGTATCCGGCCGGTTATCCGGCGACCGCTGGCGGAGGAGCCAGCATCACCGCCGCCGGTTTCCCGCTGCCTTTCGGCCACCGGCATTCGCTTCTCGGGTCGTCCTGCGCCCGCTGGGACATCGTCCGCCCTCACAGGCGGCCTACCAGCCGAATCACTGTCCGGCTGGACCCCATCGGGGTTGTCACGTTCCGCATGAGACAGATACGGCCGGGTAGGGCGCCCTCTGAACCCCGGGGACGGTGGTGCGCTCCCGCCCGGCTAGATTCCTCCGAGCGGCACCTGCCGCCTTGCAACGGCTGGCCCCTGTCTCCCGCTGGCGCGTCCCATCGAGCGGAAGTGCCTATGACGAGGCGTCATCGAGGGTTCACTTGCGTTCACCCGTCCGGTCTTCCCCAGCCGGTAACCCCTGGATGGAACAGGAGTCCTTGGGCCCTTCCCCGGGCTTCGCACCCCGCGGTTACCCGCGACGCACGCCGAGGCGGGGACGGTCCTTGCGCACGGGACCGGACACTACATCCGCGACGTCACGCCGCACCTCCTTCGATGGGTGTCGCTGTACTTATGCGACTTGCGTGTCGCACGACCTGGTTGATCCAGGAGGATCCGGTCGGAGTGAAGTGCATGTGGAATCGGGGATGTTTCGCGAGCCAGGCTCGCACGGTGGGGGTCTTGTGGGTGCCGTAGATGTCGCAGACGAGGTGTACGTCCAGCTCCGCCGGTACCGTCTTGTCGATCGTGATCAGGAACTTCCTGAACTCGACGGCGCGGTGCTGGCGGTGCAGTTCGCTGATCACGGTGCCGTCGGCGATGTTGAACGCGGCGAACAGGCTGGTGACGCCGTTGCGGGCGTAGTCGTGGGTGCGGCGTTCCGGCATGCCGGGCATCATCGGCAGCACCGGCTGGGATCTGTCGAGGGCTTGGACCTGGCTCTTCTCGTCGACGCAGAGCACCACGGCCCGCTCGGGTGGGTTGTGGTACAGCCCGACCACGTCGACGACCTTCTCGATGAACAGCGGGTCGGTGGACAGCTTGAACGTGTCGGCACGGTGGGGCTTGAGGCCGAAGTCGCGCCAGATCCGCCCGATCGTGGACTTGGACAACCCGGACCTGTCCGCCATCGACCTGCGGGACCAGTGGGTGGCGTTACGTGGCGTCTGTTCCAGGGTCGCGACCACCACGTCCTCGACCCGGTCAAGGCTGATCGATGGTGGGCGGCCCGGCCGTTCTTCGTCCACCAGGCCATCCAGGCGTAGTTTCAGGAAACGCCGCCGCCACTTACCCACAGTCGACAGATGCACACCGAGACTCGACGCGACGTCAGTGTTCGACGCCCCTTCGGCGCACGCCAGGATGATCCGTGAACGCATCGCCAGAACCTGTGACGACTTCGCCCGTCGTGACCAGCGGGTCAACGTCGTCCGCTCTTCGTCGGTCAGCGTCAGCGGCGGGGTGGGACGACCAGTTCTCGGCATCCCCCACCCTACCCACTTATCAGGCGAATTTCCGGCGCAGGATACTAGCACGTCCCATCTGCGGGCCTCGACGATGACGAGGCAACATCGAGGGTTCACTTGCGTTCACCCGCCCGGTCTTTCCCTCGCCCGTGGCTCTCGGATGGAACGAGAGCCCTTCGGCTTGAACCCCGGGCTTCGCACCCCACGGTTACCCATGACGCACGCCGGGGCGGGAACAGGCCACCGAGCACGGACCTGGGCTACGTCACCGTCATCGCAGCCTCCCATCGACGCAACCACTTGAGATGTGCGACCTCGTGTCGCACGGAACGGTTCACACCGTTCCTGGCGATCCCGCCCGAGGTCCGCCGGATCATGCCAGCAGTCTAGTTTTAATCAAAACTTCATCTGCTTGCATCAATCAGCCGATCACGCCCTGCCAGCAGGCTTTGACCTGCGGATTCTCCCGCCTCGTGCCGAGTTGCTGCACCACGACCGGCCACCGCCCACAGGTAGCATCAGGGCTCGGTTGCGGCGTACCCGAGCCAGCTTGGCGGAGGAGGAGCACGGTTGAACACGCCGTCCTTCAGCGACCTCGGCCGCTTTCTGGACGCCAATCGGCAAACGCTGCTCACCGTACTCACCGTGCTGGAGCTGTTGATCCTGCTGGTAGTGCTGCTGCGGTGGTTCGACCGCCGGTACGGCATCCGGGGCACCGGGCAACGAATCCGGCGTGGCGTCTGGGGCGCGGCACGGGATCTGGCGGCGCCGATCGCGGGCTTTGTCCGGCTTCGGCGAGGGGTACGAGTGGTTGCCGGGAGCTTCGCCGGGTCGGGTCCGGTGCCGCTGGCCCGAGCCTGGATCGGATCCGCCCGGTCAGCCCTGGCCGACCGGGACGATTTCTGGCCGTACCTGGTGTTGCTGGGCAATGGGCAGCTCAGCGTACGACTCGCCGGCGCGGGAGCGGACATGCCGTCTCCGGCGGCGGAATCCCCGTGGCAGGTCACCGGGCCGCGCCACTGGCGTGCCCGCGGTCCGCTGCCCTCAGGCTCCGCACCGGCCGCCAGCGACTCGCTGCCGGTCGCCGTAGGAGTGCAGGACAGGACGATGGTCCTGCTGGACATCGCGCGCTGCCCCGGGATCCTGTCCGTACACGGTGCCCCGCTACCGGCGGAGCGGCTGGTGTCCGTGTTGGTCGCCCAGCTGGCCGCGCTGACCGGCGGGCACGGCGTGCACCGCCTGATCGTCGCGGCGGAACCCGGCTACGGCGCCGGGGCGGTCGGAATCGACCGGATGCCGCTGTCCGAGGCGCTCACAGCTATCGCGACCCGTCCGACACCGGACGGACGTACCGTCCTGGTCTGCCGACGGCCCGATCCGCAGGCGGCAGCGCGGCTCGCCGACCTGGTTGCCGACGATCCTGGGCTGCTGGTCCTGGTCGCCGGCTACCTACCCGGATCGCGTTGGCGGCTACGGGCCGACCTGGCCGGCCGGGTGACCGCACCGGAGTTACTGCTCGACGTGGACTCCACGCCACTTGTCCGGTGCCTGTTGCCCCGCCGCCGAACTGCACCCCCCACCCCACCGGCACCCGCCTGGGCTGAGGAGGAGTTGCCCGGACCTACCGGCGCAGCAACCGCTACGCCAACGGAACCCGCCGTACCCGAGCCCTCTCGGCCACCCGCCCCGACGGCGAGGCTGCCGGTCGCCACCCCACCGTCCAGACCGTCGGCTCCGCCCACCGCCAACGATGACCTGATCGAACAGGCGCAGGACGGGCAGCAGCCGACGGCGTACTCCGGCATCGAGTCTGCCGGCCGGACTGGAGACCGATAGATGCGCCTGCTGCTGACCGTCATCTCCGGCGGTGCCGACCGGGACATCGCGATGGACGTCGAGGCGGCCACCCCGGTGGGCGCGTTCATCGAACAGGACGGCTCCCGGAGCGACTGGTATCTCGACGGAGAGCGGCTGGATCCGGCCTGGACGGTCAGCCGGGCTGGGCTGGTCGCCGGGGTCCGGCTGGGCGACGGTGCGCCGGTACCCGGTGGCGGGGTGCGGTACCTGCCGGGCGACCCTCGGACCCATTGGCTGGAGGTGCACGGCGTCGGTGGCCCGAGCGCCGGGCAGGTCTGGCCGGTCGGCCTGGGCTGTCACGACATCGGTTCGGCGCCCGGGTCCGCGATCGATCCGGGCGGCAGCGGAGTGCCCGCGCACGCCGCCCGGCTCACGATCGACGAGCAAGGTCGCGCCTGGGTGGCCACCCGTGGTGCCGGGGCGCGTCTGGCGATGCCACGGCCCCCAGCCCAGACCGATCCGATGCCCGCACCCGGGCACCCCGGTCACGTCGAGCAGCGCGGGTCGAAGCTCCGCGCCGGACACGGGCAGGAGCACGCGGACGAGCCCGACGCCTCAGGGCCCGGACGCGACGGATCCCGCCGCTGGCCGACCGGTGTGGACCTGGCGGTGGGCGGCAGCCTGCTACGGCTGGTGTCGCGCCCGGCACCGGATGCCGCGGTGACGCCGGCCGTGGACGTGCCGATGCTGGACTTCAACCGGCCGCCACGGATCGTGCCGCCGCTGCTCTTCGCACGGCGACGGCTGCCCAGCCCACCGGTCAAGCCGAACAGCCGCCCGATCCCGCTGCTGATGATCCTCGCCCCGATGGTGATGGGCCTGGCGTTCGTCTTCCTCTTCCGGTCGTACTTCTTCCTGCTGATCATGGCGCTCAGTCCTATCCTGGCATTGTCGAACTGGTACACCGACCGACGCAGCGGCCGTAAGCGGTACCGCAGGGATCTCGCCGAGTACCTTCGTAAGCGCAGCCGGATCATGCGGGAGTTGACGGCGGCGGTCGCCGAGGAACGGTTGGCCCGCTGCGAGGCGTCGCCGGACCCGGCGACCGTTCTGTACACGGCCGTCGGCCCCGGCCGGCGACTGTGGGAACGCCGCCGCCGCGACCCCGACCATCTCGTACTACGGGTCGGCACGTTGGATCAGCCGTCGCTGATCGAGGTGGAGGACCCGGCCCGCCCCGATACGGACCGCCAGCTGCGCTGGACCGTTCCGGACGCGCCGGTCACCGTGGATCTGGCTGACCGGAAGGTGATCGGCCTGGCCGGCGCGGCGGAGACGACGTACGCGACGGCACGCTGGCTCGTCCTCCAGGCCGCCGCCCTGCACAGCCCACGTGACCTGCGGATTCACGTGTTGACCGAGCAGGCCGGGAAGGAACGGTGGGGCTGGGTGCGCTGGCTGCCGCACACCCGACCGGCCGAGGACGGCATCCAGACCGGACAGCCCTACACGCTGGTCGGCAACGACCCGGAGACCGTGGCGAACCGGGTGGCCGAGCTGGTGGCGCTGGTCGCCGCACGGACCAAGGCCCGGGGCTCGCAACTCGGCCAGGTCCTGTTCAGCGAGCCGGACATACTGCTGGTCGTCGACGGCGCCCGCCGGCTGCGCGACGTGTCCGGCATGGTGCAGGTGCTCACCGACGGGCCAGCGGTGCAGGTCTTCGCGATCTGCATCGACGCCGAGGAACGGTTGCTGCCGGAGGAGTGCACGGCGGTGCTACGCGCAGACGCGGACGGGCTGACGGTACGGCAGACCGGCGTGCCCGAGGCCACCGGTGTACGTCCGGACATGATCACCGCCCAGTGGTGCGAGCGGGTGGCCCGGGCGATGGCTCCGCTGCGGGATGTCACCCCGGACGAGACGGCCGGGCTGCCCGACCGCAGCCGACTGCTGGAGCTGCTGGACGCCGACCCGCCGGACGGTGCCGACCTTGCCGAACGTTGGTCCCGCCAACCCGCCTCCACGAGCTTCGTGATCGGTAGTGGTTTCGACGGAGCGGTAGCGCTCGACCTGGTCCGCGACGGGCCGCACGCGCTGATCGCCGGCACCACCGGTGCCGGCAAGTCCGAGCTGTTGCAGTCCATGGTGGTATCTCTGGCCGCAGTGAACCGCCCGGACGAGTTGACCTTCGTGCTGGTCGACTACAAGGGTGGTAGCGCGTTCCACAGTTGTGTACGGCTGCCGCACACCCTCGGCATGGTCACCGACCTGGACAGCGCGTCGGTGGTCCGAGCGTTGGAGTCGCTAGGCGCGGAGTTGCGTCGCCGCGAGGAGATCCTGGCCCGGGCGGCCGCCAAGGACCTCGTGCAGTACCGGACGATGCGTGGCCGCGACCCTTCGCTGCCGGCGGTGCCCCGACTCGTCCTGGTCATCGACGAGTTCGCCACACTCGTCCGGGAGGTTCCGGACTTCGTGCCCGGGCTGGTCAGCATCGCGCAGCGTGGCCGCTCGCTGGGCATCCATCTGATCCTGGCCACCCAGCGCCCGGCTGGTGTGGTGACCACCGACATTCGCGCCAACACCAACCTGCGCATCGCGCTGCGGGTCACCGATCCGATGGAGAGTTCGGACGTCATCGACGTACCGGACGCCGCGATGATTCCGGCGGCGACCCCGGGCCGGGCGCTCGCCCGACTCGCCCACCGGTCCACCCTGCCCTTTCAGACCGGGTACGTCGGCGCGGTGTACCAGGGTGCCGGCCCGGACACCGCTGAGTCCGGGCCGGCCGCTCCGGTGTACGGCACGGAGTTGCCCTGGTCCCGGCTGGGCCGGGCGCTGCCGCCACCGGTGGTGACGCCCCGTGGCGGTGCCGCACCTGACGAGTTGGCCGCCACCGACCTCGACGTACTGGTCAACGCGATCGAAGCCGCCGCCCGGGAGGTGGGCTGCGAGCAGCAGCCGAGCCCATGGCTACCGCCGCTGCCGCCGGTCGTGCTGCTGGACGACCTCACCCTGCCGGAGTCGCGCACCGGGCCCGGTCTGCCGCCGGTACCGTACGCGCTGGCCGACCTGCCGTTGCAGCAGAGCCAGCCGGTGCTCGCCTGTGACCTCGCCGCACTCGGACACCTGTACGTGCTGGGTGCCTCCCGTTCGGGACGGTCGCAGTTGCTGCGCACGCTGGCCGCGTCGCTGGCCAGGTCGCTCTCCTGCGCGGACCTGCATCTGTACGCCGTCGACGCGGCCGGCGGATCGATGATGGCGCTGGCCGAGTTTCCGCACTGCGGTGCGGTGGTGCCCCGGGCCGATCTGGAGCGTCTGGAACGCCTGCTCGGCCGCATGCAGGGCGAGCTTGCCCGCCGACACGAGTTGCTGGCCCAGCACTCCTGCGCCGGCCTCGACGAACTGCGGTCGGCGCTGCCGCCAGCGCAGCGTCCGGCACACCTGATGCTGCTGGTGGACGGCTGGGACTCGCTGGCTGCCGTCCTCAACGACCACGACGGCGGACGGCTGCTGGACCAGTTTCTCGGCCTGCTACGCGAGGGGCCGGCCGCTGGGCTGCATCTCGTGATGTCCTCGGAGCGGTCGCTGTTGACCGGGCGGGTGGCGAATCTCAACGACCACCGGATCATGCTGCGGATGGCCGACCGCACCGACTACTCGGTGATCGGTGTCAGTCACCGTCGGGTGCCGGAGGTGGTGCCGCCCGGACGGGGCTGGCACTCGGCGGACCAGGCGGAGATTCAGGTCGCCCTGCTGGACCTGGATCCGTCCGGCCCGGCGCAGGTCGAGGCGATGCGTCGGATCGCGGCTCGGGCCGCCGCCCGCGACAGCGCGGTGCCGGCGCAGCGACGGCCGTTCCCGGTGGCCGGCCTGCCCGCCGCAGTCACCTTCGCCGAGGCGTTTGCACAGGTCCCGGCTGAGCAGCGGCATCCGCTGCGGGCGCTGCTCGGGATCGGCGGCGACGCCGCCGCACCCTGCTATGTGGACTTCGCTGGCCGGCAGGCCACATTTCTGGTCGCCGGTCCGCCCGGCTCGGGCCGCAGCAACACGCTGGCCACGCTCGCGGTGTCGCTACTGGCCGGGGGCACCGCGCTGGTCATCCTGACGCCCCGCGAGTCGGTGTTGCGCCGGTTGACGGTGCATGACCGGGTGCGGGCGGTCGAGGGGCCTGCACCGGACCCGGCGCAGGTGACCGCCGCGCTGGATGAGCTGGGCAGCCCGCTGGTGGTGCTGGTCGACGACGTCGACCTGTTGGGTTTCGCCAATCCAGTGGAAGCGGTACTGCGCCAGGTGGTGGGCACCGGCCGGGACCGGGCACTCGGTCTGGCGTACGCGGGAACGGCAGAGACCCTCACCCAGTCGTTGGGTGGCTGGATCGCCGAGGCCCGTCGCTCACGGCAGGGCGTGCTGTTGGCGCCGCAGTCGGCCATCGAGGGTGACCTGGTCGGAGCCAGGGTGCCGCCGGGGCTGCTGCGCTCCGGTGGGCGACCTGGTCGCGGCTACGTTCCGGATCCGGCGACCGGCGCATTGAGTACGGTCACGATTCCGCACACCGTGCTGCGCTGACCCGACTCGGACACGGTCACCGGACCACTCTCGGCACGGGTACCAACCCACGCGGGCCGCAAGAGGCGACGTGGGTCAGCTCGCCGGTGGCGGCTGGGACAGCGCCTGATCCATGTCGCTGAGGTTCTTCGCGATCATCGAGAAGTGCCCCGCGAAGGTCTCCAGGTTGCTGACCGCCGCGGTCAGCGAGGTGGTGAATTCGGTGTACTGCGTGTCCATCACCGGGCTGGCCTGCTGCAGCCAGAGGCCGCCCTGGCTGGTCAGCAGCTCACTGACGCTGGCCTGCAGGTTCGTCAGTACGCTGGCGATCTCCGCGCCCTCGGTGGTCAGCCGCCCGGCGATGGTGTTGACCAGGGCGTAATCGACGTTTACCTCTGCCATCGGATGCCTCCAATCGGTCGGTCAGGCCGAGCTGCTCGAGGCCGCGATCTGCTCGTCCATCGTGCTCAGCTGAACGGTGATGTTGTGGAACTGCTGGGCGAAGGAGCGGATGTTCTCGATCGCCGCGGTCAACTCGGTGTTGAAGGTCTGGTACTGCCCGCTGAGGGTGGGGCTGGACTTTTGCAACCACAGGCCACCGTCGCTGGTGAGCAACTGGGACACCCCGGTGAGTAGATCCTCCAGCCGGGGCACGGTCTGCGTCACGGCGGAGTTGAGCTGTTCGTTGACCGCCTGCACCTTGCCGAAGTCGACGGTGATGTTGGGCATGGCATTGCTCCAAGGGTGGCTGGGTCACATGGTGACGGTGGTGAAGGGGATGTAGTCGTCGTCCTCGGATGACTCCTCGGAGACGAGCGTCCACTCCCCGGTGTTCGGATTGCCGGTGTACTTCTTGGTGCCATCCGAGTCCACGACCGTCTTGGTGCCGGAGTCCGGTCCGGTCACCACGATGTCGGTCGTGGTGGTCTCGCCCTCGTGGTCGACGGTCACCTGGTGCGATCCACCGTCGGGCTTCGGGGTGACGGTACTCGTTGTGGTGCCCTCGCTGGTGGTGGAGGTCACCACGAACGAACCGTCGTCGTTGGTCTTTTTTACTATCTTCTCCTCCATGCCGTCGGAGTGGGTGACGGTGGAGGTGTAGTCAACGACATCAATCTCCCCGTCGCCGTCGGTGTCACGGTAGGTGAACTCGGTCGTCTCGGTATAGGTCAGTCCGTCGCCGGAGGTGACCGTGGTCGTCTCGGAGATGACGTTGCCGTCGTCGTCCAGGACCGCCGAGGTCTTGTTGCTGCCCACCTCTGCGGTGCCGTCGATGGAGGTGGGGGGATCCCCCGGCTCCGGCACCGGGTCACCACTCCACAGCGGCACCGAACCGTCGACCAGGTTCCCGTCCTTGTCGTAGTACTGGAAGGTGATCTCCCGGTCCTTGAGGTCGAGATACCGCTCGTACGCGGCGGTGTCGGCCTGCCAGCCGTTGACGCTGGCCTTGAGGCGGTCCAGGTTCACCTTGCCAGCGACGTCCGCGTCCAGATCGAAGTAGGCCTTGGCGATGCTGTCGAAGGTGTTTGCCAGTTCGTCGAGCAGCTCCATCGAGTCCTTGAACGGGGCATGGCAGGCGGAGAAGAAGGCACTCAGTGTGCCGTACAGGGCCGAGTCGCCCACCTGGCTGGAGTCGACGACGGTCCCGTCGGAGGTGACCACCGCCCGACGCGACCCGGTCTCCACATCAAACTCGATCTTGCTTTTCAACTCACGCAGGCTGCCCGCGAGACTGTGCAGCAGCGCGTAGTCGAGCACCAGGTCGGCCACCCCGCGCCCCTTCCTCCGGCTCGTCGGCGTACGCCGTCTGTGTGATTCGACGCGGCTGGGGCCGCCAGCGGTTCACTTGTGAACCTCCGTGCGGGTGCGCCACGTCGAACAGGACGACGGCGTCCGGGGCAGCAGGAGGGTCCGGTGGGGGTACGGCCTGGTGACTGGTCACCGCTCACGCTGTCGGGTGATCCCACCCCCGGCGATCCGGATGTGCTGCGCAGCGTCGCCAGCTACATGGACATCATGGCCGACCACGCCAGGACCGCCGACGACGGACTCGCCGCGGTACTGCGACAGAGCGGTGACGGGGCGTTCGTCGGCAAGACCGCAGACTGGCTGCGCGAGCAGATCAGCAAGGAGATGAGCGGCTTCATCGCCGGGGTGCGGACAGCCTTCTCCGCCGCCGGGCCGGCGATCCGCACGTACGCCGAGGCGCTGCGCGAGGCTCAGGCCACGGCGGACCAGGCGCTGCGTGACGCGGCCGGGGCCGGCGACGACGAGGGACGGATCAACACTCTCAAGGCCACCGCGGAGAACGCCGCCGCGGATGTGAAATCCGCAGCGGGTACGGCTCGGCAGGCCATTCTCGACGCGACCGGCCACATCAAGTCACCCGTGACGCCGAAGTCGGCCTGTGAGGTGTTCTGGGAGATCTTCACCTGGTTGACTCTCATCGTCACCGTGGTCGCCATCTTCGTCGGCGGCCCGCTCGGCCTGATCGCCTTCGCGATGAACGCCGCGTTGGCGGTGAAGGCGACCCTGGATTTTGCCATGGGCAAGACGAACGCGCTGGGTCTGGCGCTCGGGCTGCTCGGGCTACTCGGTCCCAGCACCCGACCGCTGATCGCCCTCGGCGACCTCACGAAGCTGGCCACTTCCGCCTGGCGCAACATCACTCAGTTCAGCCGGCACAGCTTCACCATGGCGCGCGCCGGCATCGGCGACTTCTGGCGAACGGTGTCGACGCTGAGCCTCAGCGGGGCCATGCGCGGCATCGGCGACATCGGGGTCACCCTTGCCAACTCGGTGAAGGTCGGCGCGCTGATGATTCCCCGGATCGTCGGCCCGATCGACGGCCTGGCCGCCCGAGGCTTCGTGGCCCTGGAGAAGTTCACCCTGGTCACCGTCCCTGCAGCGGTGACCAGGATGGGCAACATCGGGCAGCAGGGTCTGGTCCGGTTCGCTGGCGTGACGGCCGACGCGGGCAGGTTCATCGCCGCCAACGCCGTCAGGTTCGGCAACCTGATGGCCCGTGAGTTCGGCGGTTGGCAATGGCTTCGGATCTTCCTGCCCCTGGCCGGTCATGAGATCCGCGCTGTCGGGGTGTCCGGGGCGTTCAAGCTCGGCGTGCTGGGTCGTGGGCTCGGAATGACCCGGTTCGACGGACTTGCCGCGCTCGGCGGCGGCATCCGGCTCGCCAACGGCCTCACCACGGTGCACGTCGTCAAGCCCGGCGGCGCGCCGCCCCCAGCCGGTGGGATCAACTTCAGTCCGAGTGGGCTGCACCTTCCCGACCTGATCGAAAAGCCGATGATCGGGGCCCCGGCGGCGCAGCAACTCAGCTTCTCGGCCCGTGGTCTCGACCTGTCCGCGGCACGTGGGGCGCTCGGCCTGCACGACCTCGCGGGGCTTCGCGGCGTACAGAACCTGGACGTACCGGTGCCGGGAACGGCCGGTACGGTCACCCCGATCCCCGCAGCCAATCTCCCCGGCGCGGCGCACGCGATCGACCTCGGCCCCGTCTCCCGGCTGGATGCGCCGACCGTCAACCCGGTAGCGGGGATGAACGGGGTCACCATGCCGGCGGTGGCCACGCCGAGCGCGGTGACCTTGCCGAACATGCAGATCGGCAACCTCAGCGCCACGCTGAACCGGGCTGCCGGTGGCGTCGAGGGCCTGACGGACTTCGGTCGCGCCGAGCTGCGCAACCTGCACATGGGCGAGGTCAGCGCGGTCCGGGTCTCGGAGACCGGGGTGGCGTTCAACCTCGGCGCACCGGAGAAGGCGTTCGGCGATGTCAGCCTGGCCCCGCCCACACCCGCGTCCGCGCCTACCCCGACACCTACCCCAATGTCCACCTCGACGCCCACCTCCGCGCTCACGCCTAACCCGGTGCAGCTCGGCAGGACCGCCGACCTGGCCACCGTCCACCGGGCGCTGAACCTGCTCGACGAGCCCGGTGCGGCGGCGCTCACCACCCCGCACCGACTGGAACCGCCAACGGTCACCGCACCCACCGGCCTCGGTCGTGACCTCTCGACGCCAGCACCGCCCCGGCTGGATCAGGCCGGTGGTCCGTCACCGCAGCAGCTCAGCCACCTGCAGGCGCTGGAGCAGCTCAAGAAGGCACAGCACGCGCTGGCCAACGTCTCCGGGGACGCGTTGGCCCTGGCCCGCGCCGAGAAGGACGTCCGGGTCACCGAGGCGCTGGTGCGCCGGACCGCAGACGGGCTCAAGGTCGAAGCTCCTGCGGTACCCCGCACCGTCGATACCCCACCGGCCCACCTGACCGGTGCGGTCGCACCAGACCTCGCGGCGGCCAAACCGGCCTCCGCGCCCGACCGGGCAGCGGCCAACCCAGCCGGGACGGCGGATGAATCCGTGCAGGCGCTGCAGGCCCGGCTGGAGAACCTGCGTGGCCCCGACGCCCCGCGCACCGACCTCGCCGGGCTGGAACTGGAGCACCGGTTCGCCCAGCTACGCCCGGCGGCCTCGGCCGACCTTGCCGAGCTGCCGGCGGTCCCGACTCACCAGCCCGGCACCAGTATCGCGGAGCTGGAGAGTCGGCTGGCCGCGTTACGCGGCACCGAGCTGCCCTCCCCCGCAGCCCGCCAGTTGGAGCTTGAACACCGCCTCAGCCAGCTCCGCCCGGGCGCAGCGGCCGAAACCCGCCCGGTCGACCCGGCGATGTTCCCGGACGTCCCCACGATCTCCCCGGTGGAGGCGACCGCCCGCGCCACCGCCGTCGAACGCCTCACCGACCTGGAAGCCCAGCTGGTCGCCGCCCGCGCGGAGACTCCCACCAACATCGGTCCGACATCCCTCGACGACGCCGGATCTGCGGCGTCACCGCAGGTCGACAGCGCGGGTCGACCGCAGACCCTCGACCAGATGGGTACGCCGGGCCGAGCTGAAGGGCCCGATGGTACGGGTACCGGCGACAACCTGCTGGACCTGCCCAGCGTGCCTCGCACCGATCCGGCGGCCACCCCCGGCGCGGAGGCGCTCAGCCAACGGTTGACCGAGCTCATCTCCGACGCGCGGGGGGTCGACCTGCCCGAGCCAGAGCTGAGGGTGCTCAGCACCGAGGTCCGTACCGCGATTGAGCAGGGCCGGCACGGTGACGGGGCCCGCGCGCTCAACACGCTGCACGACCGCATCGACCGGCAGGCCCTGTTCCAGCGGCTCGACTCGTACCGGGCGCATGTGGACGCCGGGCACCAGCGCGCCGCACAGCTGGACATGGACAAGTCGACCTGGTTGCAGCACGCCATCGACATCGAGCGGGCGACCGCCGCCGGACACACCGACGAACTGCACCGGCTGCTCAACGACTACGAGAACAGCCTCGCCGGCAAACTGGCCGAACAGAAGCTGCACGACCAGGTCGGACCCGATGCGACGCCGGGCCGTACCCCCGACGAGGCCGGGTCGAGAGGCGACGTCGACGAGTTGCAGGCCCGCCTCGACGCGCTGCGTGGCGACCGCACCCCCGACGCGCGCAGCACCGAGCTGGAGCTGGAGCTGCGGTTCGCCAATCTGCGCGGCTCCGACGGCCCCGACGTACCGCTCCCCCAGTTTCCGCAGCCTCCCACGTTGCCACCCGGCAGCGTCGACGACCTGCAGAAGCGCCTGGACGCGTTGCGCGGGGACAGCACGCCGGACCTGGACCTCGCCGGACTGGAACTGCGCCACCGACTGGCCGCGCTACGCGGTACCGACCCGGACACCCCGGTGGGCAAGCTCGAGGACCTGCCCGACGTACCGACGCTGCCGCCCGGTGCTCTCGATGACCTGACCGACCGGATCGCCGACCTGCGCGCCCACCGGGAAGAAATGCTCGGCATGCCGCCGGCCGAACGGGCCGAATGGGATGCCGAGTTCGCCCGGGCCGGAGACGAGGCCGCCGACGCGGCAGTGCTGGCAAGGTACGAAACGCGCATCGCCAACCTGGAGCGCGAGGCCCGCGTCGCGGAGCTGCGCGGCGGCAGCGGCCCGCTCTCCGCCGACGAGTACCGGTCGTGGCAGGACACGCTCGCCCGGGTCGGCGACGATCAGGCCGGCATCGACCACGTGCTGTCCCGATACGCCGCCCGGCTCGACGAGCACCGGCTGGACAGCGCCACCCAGATCAACACCGCGCTCACTTCCCCCGACCACCTCCGACCACTCGACTCCCGTCTGGACGAGGCGCTCGGTGGTCTGTCCCAGAGTCTGCGGAACGACACCGCAGCGCGGCACACCACCCTCGGTGACCGGTTGGCCCAGCTGCGCGGAGCGGACGCCCCACCGGCACCCGGCGGGACCACAGGCGACCTGCCGATGCCCGGGCCACGGGCCGACGACGCGACGATCGGCCACCAACTCGGCCAGCTGCCGAGCCCGCCCCGTGACCTGCCGGCACCTCCCACCGGTCCCGCCGGCGCCGCCCCCGGGCGGACCGACCCGTCCGTACCCGCACCGACCCGCACCGATCCGCCCGGCGCGGACGTACCGGCGGTCGGCAAACCTGCGGAGCCGTCGACGGCCGCCAAACCGGTCGACGGGCCGGCAGCGACGAAGCCGGCGGAGACTCCGACGGTGCACAAGCCGCAGGATGGACCGGCACGGCCGACGCCGGCGGCCGGCGACGAGGTTCTCCAGCTGCCGGCACCGCGCCGCCCAGCCGACGACGTCTCTGCCGCGCCGCCCGCCGAGCAGGTGACGATGCCACCGCGCGATCTGCTCGGCGACGGCCAACTCGCCGGCCCGGCCCGGGTGATCGAGGTGGACGCCGAGCGATGGACGCCATTGAAGGACGCTTTCCGCTTCGAACCGTCCGCCACGTCCGGCCAGCCGCCGAAGGTGACCCGGCCAGCGGCCAGCGGCGAGCGGGTCGGTGTCGGCTATCAACTCACCGTCACCGATCAGGACATGCACTTCGCGCTCAAGCTGCACCTCGACGCCGCGCCCGGCGTCACGGCGGCAGAGATCGCCAAGGTGAAGGCGCGCACGATCGAAGGGTTGCAGCGATACGTCAACGCACCCCGGCACCACCTGCCGGGCTGGGACGTGCCGATGCGGGTAACCGTCGACTTCGTCGATGACCCGGCCAAGGCGCGAGGCTCCATCACGGTCGCTCCGGCCGGCACGCAGATGTCCCAGCAGACCTGGGCGGTAGACGCGTCGCCGGCCAAGTACGCCCACGAGATCGTGCACAACCTCGGCGTCAAGGACAGCAAAGCGCCGCCGAACGCGTTGCTGCGCGACACCCACCAGCCCGAACACGGCGACCTGATGGGCAGCCACCCACACGGTGTCGACGGTTTCGTGCTGACCCCCAGGGCGCTCGGTCAGATCGCTGGCGTGCTCTCGCCGCACTTCTCGGGCTCCACCGCCCCACGGCCGGCGCCGGACGCCCTTACCGGCAACGCCGCCGAAGAGTTCTGGGCCTCCGGCGTGGACCTCCCTCCTCAGGTCACCGAGCAGGCCACGGTGCCAGCCCCGGCCAAGACGGTGTCCAGCCCGGCGGGCAGCGCACCGGCGCCGCTGTCGACCGTCCTCGTGGACCGGATCGCCGAGCCGCCCCCCGCCACGATGGGTTGGGTCGTCACAGCCGACGGCAGTTATCAGTGGCAGGGTGCCGGATCTCCCGATCCGGCTCTACCGCCCGGTCTGGTACTCGGCACCGCCAGCGGCGATCACAACCTGTGCCTACTCGACTCCCTCGCCCAGCTCATCAACGTACACAACCCTCATCAGACCAATGCCCACCAGCTGCATGATCATCTACTGGACAACCTGCCGGCCTCCAGCAACGCCCGCGACGACCTGCTGAACGGCCGGATGCTCGATGTCTACGACCCCGATCTCAACCAACTCCTCATCGACAACTTCGGTATCCGCGTCCAGGTCTTTGAAACCACCCAGCACGGCACCACCGCACACCCGCTGCGCGGCGACGAGGGTCCGGTCTTCTACCTCCACCATCAGCACCAGCACTTCGTCCCTCTCTGGCCTGCAACTGGGGAAACCACCGCGACCGTCGGAACCACCACCGGGAAGACCACCACTGCTGTCGAGGCTCGACCTCAGCAGCAGCCGTTGCAGGTACCGCCAGCGGGCAAGCAGCTGAAGTCGGAACATCCGCCACCCGCGGTCGCAGAGGCGAAGGCCCGGCACGACCAGCTCGCTGCGGAGGTGCAGTCTTTCGCTGAGGCACTGCAGAGACTGGAGAGTCACGTCCACGATCTCTCTGCGAAACTCGAGGAAGCGCGGCAGGTTCAGCAGGAGCGTGGCAAGGTGCTGTCGGGGGGCGATGCCACAAATGCGGAACCAGCCACACAAA
>NZ_JBSWXD010000107.1:0-23216 GCF_056160425.1 Micromonospora sp. ABR4_055 | reverse complement strand
GAGGCGCGGTGGGGGGGGGGGGGGGGGGGGGGGGGGGGGGGAAAAAAAAACAAAAAAAAAAAAAAAAAAAACAAACAAAAAAACAAAAAAAAAAAGGATCTCCTCCCCCCCACCCCCCCCCCCACCCCCCCCCCCCCCCCCCCCCCCCCCAGGGCCAGCGGGAGACGGGCACAGTGCGCGGCGAGGACCGCGGCGGCGGTGTGTTCCACGGTGGCCCGGGCACCGATCAGTCGGTGGATGAGCGCCACCGCCTCGGCCAGCGGCAGCGGATCGAGGCCGACCCGGCGGGCACCGTGCCGGGCGACCAGCCCGGCGAGCGAGTCCCGGCTGGTGACCAGGACGAGACAGGACGGCGAGCCGGGCAGCAGCGGCCGGACCTGCTCTGCCGACGCCGCGTTGTCGAGCACCACCAGCATCCGCCGTCCGTCGGCCAGGCTGCGGTAGCAGGCTGCCCGTTCGTCGAGGTCCAGCGGCAGGTCCGGACCAGCGACGCCGAGGGCCCGCAGGAAGCCGGCGAGCGCCTGGTTCGGGGAGACGGGCTGCTCGGCGTCGTAGCCCTGCAGATCGACGTAGAGCTGGCCGTCGGGGAACCGGTGCCGGATCCGGTGCGCCCAGCGGACGGCGAGTGCGGTCTTGCCGACGCCAGCGGTTCCGGACACCGCGACGACGGTCACCCCTGACGACCGGTCCGCGTCGTCGTCGGTCCACCCCCGGGCGGCGTCGAGCAACTGGTCGAGCTCGGCCAGCTCGGTGACCCGGCCGGTGAAGTCCGGGATGTCGGCCGGCAGCTGTGCCGGTGCCGGTTGGGGCGTTGCGCGGCCGGGTTCGCCGCCCGAGCGTCGGGCATCTGGGGCCGCGGTCACTTCCTCGTCGTGCAGCAGCGCGGTGTGTGCGGCGGTCAGCTCCGGCCCGGGATCGACGCCGAGCTCGTCGGTCAGGTGCCGGCGCACCCGGTGGTACGCGTGGAACGCCCGGGCACGGTGACCTGCGGCGTGGTACCCCCGGATCAGTCGGGCCTGTGCCGCCTCGTCCAGCGGCTGTGCGGCGGCGGCCTCCTCCAGAGCGGTCACCGCCTCGGCGGCCCGCCCGGCGGCGATCATGATGTCTCCGTACCGTGCCAGGGCGGTGTGCCGCTCCTCGAGCAACGCGACGACCCGGGGATGCTCGGCCAGCGCCGGGATGTCGGCCATCGGCGGGCCGAGCCACAGCCCGAGGGCCTGTTCGAGTTCGTCTGCCGCACGACTCAGCTCGCCGTTGCGCTGCAGACCGGCCGCAGCGGCGAGCCGGTGGCGGAAGACCTCCGCGTCGATCTCCGAAGCGGGTAGCCGCAGCGCGTAGCCGTCACCGACCTGGGGGAGCACCGTGCTCGGAGCGCGGGGCGGCCGGTGGGGCTCGAGTCGTCGCCGGAGGTGTTTGATGTGGGTCTGGATCACGTTCCGGGCGGTCGGTGGCGGCTGCCGCTCGGCCCACACCGCAGCCGAGATCTCTGCCGCTCGCACTGGTTGTCCGGCCGCGATCGCGAGCAGTCCCAGGATGGCCCGTTGAGCCGTTGGTCCGAGATCCAGTTGTTCACCGTCGCGCCAGGCGCAGACCTGACCGAGGACCCGGATACGCAAAGTCGTCACCCTCGCCGGTCGTACCGAATGCCGCCGCTCGGAACGGGGTGGCCGTGTACGTCGGTCGGCTGACCACAACCTACGTCTGTGTCGCTCAGCATTGCAACGCCAGCTGTCGAAAGACCCAGTCGAATTGCCGAACCACCGGTGATCAGATGTCTGCAGTGGATAATCAGGGGGTGCCGGCCGGTTCTCTCTCCATCGTGTGCCGGGCACCGCGGTGACCTGGTGGCATCGCCAGGTCGCCGGGAGTTGGCGCGCCGGTCGGGCGCCAACTCCCGGCGGATGGTCACTCCTCTTCGAACTCCTCACCCGAGTCGTCGTCCCCGCCGAACGAGTCGAGGACCTCGCCGGCGATCATCCCGCCAGCGAAGCCGAGCGCGGCGCCGCCGACCGCGCCGGCGACGACCCCACCCATTCCCGACCCACCGTGATGCCCAACGGGCGCGCCGTACCCGCCAATCAGCGACTGGCGCTGGGAGAGTGCCTGGCGTACCCAGGTGTCGACCTGGGCGGTCCAGTCCACCTGGTCGGCGTCTGCGTGACTGACCCGGTAGCGGCCGTACGAGTCGTGTCCCGGGCGGAAAAGACCGCCGCGCTTGTCGAACTCCAGTACGACGTCGACGCCGTACTCGCTGGCCACGAAGGTCAGCTCGACCTCGTTGATGCCGCCGGCGTACTGGGGTGCGGCGTAGTATTCGATCTCCTGGTAGAACGGCAGGGTCTGGGGCACGCCGTGCAGCCGGCCGTACTCCAGGTCGGCGCCCTTGAAGGCGAAGCCGAGCCGGGCGAACGCCTCCAGGATCCGCTCCTGCAACGGCAGCGGGTAGATGTGCACCGCGTCGAGGTCGCCCCGGTCGATCGCCCCCGGGATGGCGACCTCGGTCCGCAGACCCATGGTCATGCCGTGCAGGCGCTGCCCGTAGAGATCGGTCACCGGGGTCTCCCACGGCACCGGGAACTGGAAGGGCAACGACAACTGCTGGCCTTCGCGCAGGTGGATGCCGCCGGACACGGGGAACCGGTGGAACTCAGCCAGGGCGTTGTGGTCCTCGCCGCCGGCCTCCACCTCCACCCGGGTGACCAAGCTGACGGTGATCTGGTCCAGCTGTACGTCGTGGCTGCCGCCAGTGATGTTCACCTGCCCGGTGAGGGCCAGGCCCGGCCGGGCGTTGGGGTTCTGCAGCACCGTGTCGACGCTGGGAGCGCCGATTCCCAGAGCACCCAGCATCTTCTTGAATACCACGTACGTTCCTCTCGTTCTTGATTGACAGACCCTTGTCCTGCCGGCGTCGGCACATCGGACATCCAGTGTGGAAGTTGTGGGTAGTGTTCAGTTTATCCTGATCGATGGTGACCGGTTGTCGTGGGCGGTCGTCACGTGGTCCGGTGATATTGCATGTGACGGCCGGACAATATGAAAAAATACGTCTTATGCCGAATTTCGTGGCGACGGCGGACTGGCCTGTCACCTGGTCGATAGCCGCGTTCGCGATCGCCGGGGTGGTGACGGTGGTCGGTGGGATCCGGCTCGTCGCCGTGGGTGACGCGCTCGCCGACCGGACCGGCTGGGGAGAGGCGGTCTTCGGCGCGGTCTTCTTCGGACTGGCGACCTCGCTGTCCGGGATCGTGATGACCGCGGTGACGGCGGTCAGCGATGCTCCGCAACTGGCCTACAGCAACGCCGTCGGCGGTATCGCTGCGCAGACCGCCGCAGTCGCGGTGGCCGACCTGTTCTACCGGCGAGTCAACCTCGAACACGCTGCCGCTTCGCTGTCCAACCTGCTCTTCGGCTGCCTGCTGCTGGCGCTGCTGGCCCTGGCGCTGCTGGCTACCTACACCCCGGACGGCGCGGTGGTGGGGGTCCACCCGGTTTCGGTGATCATGGTCGGCTGCTACCTCGGCGGCGTCATGATCGTCCACTCCACCGACGTTACGCCCTACTGGCAAGCCGTCGACACCAACGAGACCCGCCAGGATCTGCCGCAGAGCCACGGACTCCTCGACGACCGTCCGCTGCGCCGGCTGTGGGTGCGGTTCGCTCTCGTCGGGCTGGTCGTCGCCGCCAGCGGCTGGCTGACCGCCCTCGCCGCCGAGAGCCTGGTGCAGGCGACCGGGCTACGGGCCGGATTCGTCGGCGGGGTGCTCATGGGCCTGGTCAACGCGTTGCCGGAGACGATCACCGCGATCGCCGCGGTACGGCGCGGCGCGGTGACCCTCGCGGTCGCCGCCATCCTCGGTGGCAACTGCCTCGACGCGCTGAACCTGGTGATCGCTGACATTTTTTACCGCACCGGGTCGATCTACCATGCGGCCGGTCCCGACGAACTGTTCCTCACCTCTGCCGCGCTACTGATGACCACCGTGCTGCTCGGTGGGCTGCTGGCCCGGCAGGTCCGCGGCTGGGGCCGGCTGGGCTTCGAGGGCACCCTGCTGTTCGGCGGCTACCTCGCCGTGGTCGCGGTCCTGGCCTTCTGATGCCAGCACCAGTATCACCGGACCGTCGCCCACCGAGCCGGCCGGCCGGGCCAGGCTGATCACCGCGGTGACCACCGCCCCCGACCCAGGTTCGGCACGGTCGATGATCAACTCGGTGCACAGTTGCCGGCAGATCCAGATACCCCGACCACCGGTCCGCGCCTGGTCCGGTGGAACAGTCCCCACCTGCGGGTCGCGCATCCCCGGCCCGTTGTCGCTGACCTGGCAGTACAGGACATCGTCGCGGCGCCACAACCGGAGCCGGCCGCTGCCGCCGCCGTGGCGTATCGCATTGGTGGCGAGCTCCCCGGCGACGATGAGCAGATGCTCGGTCTGCTCGGACGAGATGTCCAGCCCGGGAGCGTGTGCGCTGAGCGTGGCCCGCAGGCCGTACAGACCGTCCCGGTCAAACGGCTGGTTGACGGCGCCGGCCGGGGACGCAGTATCCGGCGGCCGTCCCCCGATGCCGAGCGAGGTCGGATCAGGGCTGCTCATGGCGCCTCTGTACCCGGAGTTGAGCGACGTCATCCGCCCCGACCAGGGACAGCACGGTACCGACCAGCCGTCGGCAGGACACCGTCATCCGGCGCGACCTCGGCAACGCCCGTGCGGCAGCCAGGATGATCCCGGCGCTGGCGCCGTCGATGTAGTCCAGCCCGGTCAAGTTGACGTGCAGGTGGCGGTCGATCCGTACCGACTCGGCCAGCGTCAGCTCGAGCACATCCTTGTGCCGGTAGTCCAGCTCACCGGCGATGCGCAGGCCGGTCGGGCTGTACTGCCGGCAGATCTGCAGCAGCGGATGCTCCAGGTAGACCTGAGCCGCGACGGTCCTGGGATGGGCCCGGGCGGCGAAAGCCAGCGTGACAGCGTCGAAGCGCTCCCGGTCGTACTGACAGATCAGACAGAGCTGGCCGTGTGCGAACAGGTCGGCGACCAGCGTCTCGAACTCGACCAGTTGATCGGCTGCGGCGGCCGGGCGGGTCGCCCAGCACATGTCGGCGGTCACCCGCAGGCCGGCGTAGCCCTCGTCGCTGGCCTGCCGCGCCTCCCGCGCGAGCGTCCGCACCATCGCCCCGGCGTCGGCCGGTGCCCCGCCGAGCAGTGACTCGGCGGCCGAGGCGATGCGCAGCTGGCCCCGGCGCAGGGCCGAGCCAGGCCGTACCGCGCGGTCGTGCAGCTCACCGGTGAGCTCGTCCGGGCTCACCGAGTCGGTCCAGCAGACCACCTTCTGCCCGGCCCGGAGCCCGTCACGCACGAAGGCCGCCACCAGGTCCAGTCGCTCCTCCCGGTCGGAGAAGGTGAGACAGGCATGGTCGCCGACGCCGAGCGTGCCAACCGCAGCCGTGTCCGCCATCGTCGATCCGCCTTGTCGATCATCGGGAGGATGCCCGCCACCTTATGCGTTACACCCGGTCGCACCCGGACACGCCCCCCGTTGAGCCGTCGATTTGAACGTCCGCCGTGCGCTGCCCGTACCACCGGTGGCAGAACAGACGGCCCCGGATCTGGTGGGAGCGCACGTGATCATCGGAACAGGCCCGATCAGTGGTCGCGTCGTAGATCGGGCCGGTCGACGCGCCCACTACCGTGGCGGCACACCCCGTCGGTCGCTGCTCGGTCTCGGCCTGCTCGCCGCCGGCGGCCTCGGCTACGGGTGGCGGGCTGCCGCCGATTCGCCGGTGGCCGGCGGTCGGGTGGCTGCGGGCGGGCCGGGTACGGTGGCGGCCGTGCCGACCTCTGCGGTGCCGACCCCGGACGTCGTGGCGGACCAGCGCCGCCGGGCTGCGCTGGCGGCCCGACAGGTACGTGGGTACGCCGCCGGGCTGCCGGGCCAGTTCAGCTTCGCGGTCGTCGAGCGCGGCACCGGAGCCGGGTTCCGTACCGGCGACGAGCTCCAGTTCCAGACAGCGAGTATCGTCAAGGTGGAGATTCTCACTGCCCTGCTACTGGACCGGGACGGGACCCCGTTGACCGCCGTGCAACGCGACCGGGTCGAGGCCATGATCACAGCTAGTGACAACGCGGCGGCCAGTGAACTCTTCGCCGCCATCGGTGGCGTCCCCGGACTGAACCGGGTCAACACCGCGCTCGGCCTGACCCAGACCCGACCGAGGTCGGCCTGGGGAACGACCGTCACCACCTCGGCCGACCAGGTCCGGCTGCTCCGTGCGCTGGTCGACGAGGAGAGCCTGCTGCGACCGGCGGACCGGGGCCTGGTGCTGGACCTGATGGGTCGGGTGGTCGTCGGTCAGCGGTGGGGGGTACCGGCCGGTGCCGGCACGGCCGGCTCCCGAACCTGGGTGAAGAACGGCTGGGACACCGTCGGTGATCATGACGGACGCTGGCTGGTCAACAGCATCGGGCGGATCGTCGAGGACGACCACGACTGGCTCGTGGCGGTGCTGTCCGACCACCACGGCTCCTTGGACGCTGGCATCGCGGCGGTGGAACAGGCGGTGCGCATCGCCTTCGACACGTGGCGCCGTCCGGCGCCGTCCGGCTGAGCCCTCGGCCGGACGGCACCGTACCGGCCGGTCAGGCCGGGCCGAAAGCCCGGTCGCAGGCCTCGCGCAGGTCGACCTGCGCGGCCGAGATCGTCAGGTTGCCCTCGATCGGCTCCTGATCTGCGGCGGCCCGGGCGGCATCCACCAGGTCTTTTCCGCGAGCGGCCAGCGTGGCATCGGTCGACGCCTGCGCCTGCCGGCCGATCTCCCGATTCACGTCGTGGGCAAGCTCGGCCGCGCTGATCTCACGCAGGTCCTGGCATGCCTGCCAGCCTTCGGTGTCGGCCGGTGGGGTCTGCGATGTGCTTTCGCCGACTGTCGGCGTCGGCGTCGCCTGCGACTGCTCACCCCTGGTCAGCGCGCCGATCCCGATGACAAGGACGGCCAGCACGACCGGTGCGGTGATCCACAGCCAGACCGGCCGGCGGCGGGGGCGGCGGGAGGGGGAGAATCCAGAGTGGTCAGCTGGGGTTCGGTACGGGTGGCTCACGGTGATGCCTCTCAGATCCGTCTGTGGCGAGGGGCCCGTCTGGGGCGAGGGAAGCAACGGCCTACGGCATAGCGGACATTGATGCCCGTGCCATCATATATTCATATATGTCGCGTTCGCATGGCGCACATCGTCCCATGGTAGGCCTTTCGCTGCGGAAGGCAACCCGTCTATCTTCCCAGTTCGTCCGGATGGCCGGGGGTGGCCGTAAGCAGCTGGAAACCCGAGCCTGTCAGACTGGGCCGGTGTATGACGTCGACGTGCTCGTGATCGGATCCGGCCCCAGTGGACAGAAGGCGGCGATCGCCGCGGCGAAGCTCGACCGGAGCGTCATGGTCGTCGAGCGCGCGCACATGCTCGGCGGTGTATGCATCAACACCGGCACCATCCCGTCCAAGACCCTGCGCGAGGCCGTCCTCTACCTGACCGGCCTCAACCAGCGCGAGGTCTACGGTCAGAGCTACCGGGTCAAGGATCACATCACGGTCAGTGACCTGGCTGCCCGGACCCAGCACGTGATCGGGCGCGAGATCGACGTGACCCGCAGCCAATTGACCCGCAACCGGGTACGGATCATGACCGGCACGGCGCGGTTCGACGACGCGCACACGGTAGTGGTGACCGATGCCACCGGCCACGGCAACAAGGTCACCGCAGAGAAGATCGTGATCGCCGCCGGCACCCGCCCGGCCCGCCCGGCCAGCGTCGACTTCGACGAGCGGACCATCATCGACTCCGACGGCATCATCAACCTCGAACAGGTGCCGCAGTCGATGCTGGTGATCGGAGCCGGGGTGATCGGCATCGAGTACGCCTCGATGTTCGCCGCGCTCGGCACCGAGGTCACCGTGGTGGAGCGGCGGGACCGGATGCTCGAGTTCTGCGACCTGGAGATCGTCGAAGCGCTCAAGTATCACCTGCGCGACCTTGCGGTCACCTTCCGCTTCGGTGAGGAGGTGGCGTCGGTGCAGCGCCACCAGCGCGGCGCGGTCGCGGTGCTGGAGAGCGGCAAGCGGATCGCCGCCGACACCGTGATGTACTCCGCCGGGCGCCAGGGCGTAGCCGGTGACCTCGACCTGGATCGGGCCAGCCTGACCGCCGACGCCCGGGGCCGGATCCAGGTCAACGAGAACTTCCAGACCGCGGCCGGGCACATCTACGCGGTGGGGGACATCATCGGCTTTCCCGCCTTGGCCTCCACCTCGATGGAGCAGGGCCGGCTCGCTGCCCACCACGCCTGCGGTGAGCCAGCCCGTGGCATGCCGCAGCTACAGCCGATCGGGATCTACACCATCCCGGAAATCAGCTTCATCGGCAGCACCGAGGACCAGCTCACCGATAACCGGGTGCCCTTCGAGGTGGGCGTCGCCCGCTACCGGGAGCTCGCCCGCGGGCAGATCGTCGGCGACTCGTACGGGATGCTGAAACTGCTGGTTGCCCCGGACAGCCGGCAGCTGCTCGGCGTGCACATCTTCGGCACCGGGGCCACCGAGCTGGTGCACATCGGGCAGGCGGTGATGGGCTGCAACGGCACCGTCGACTACTTCGTCGACGCCGTGTTCAACTACCCGACCCTCGCCGAGGCGTACAAGGTCGCCGCGCTGGATGCGATGAACAAGATGCGGCATCTCGCCCAGCTGCACGACTGACAGTCGGCCGTCCGTCCGACGGACCACAGGGTCAGCCGGGCCCGCCGGTGCCGCCCGTGTGTCCTGGGCCACAGGAAGCGCTTGTCGATGCAGCTCGGGAGCCAGTTGCATGCGCCAATGGCCGGCTTGAACGTCACGATTGCGCGACATGCCGGCCGCCCCGGGCCGGGCCGGGGCGGCACACCGGCCGACCGGGTCGTACCATCGCGGCATGGCAGAGATGGTCACCCTGCGGCTGAGCCCGCAGACCCTGGCCAGGGCGCGGGCCGCTGCCGAACGGGACGGGATGACACTCTCCGACTGGATCGACCGTGCCGCCCGCCGGGAAGTCCGCCGCGACGCCGCCCGGGCACACGAGGAGTGGCTGGCCGCCAACCCGGAGGTCCGCGACGAACTGGACGGCTTCGACGAACTCGCCGACACGCTGGAGTCCGGCTGGTCCGACCTGTCTGACGCGGCGTGAACCGCGGCGAGATCTGGACCGTCGGCGAGCGCTCCGACCTGCGCTACCGGGTGGTGGTGCTGTCCGGCGACACGCACAACGAGCGACCCAGGGCAGCCCCGTACTGCGCGCCGATCGTCCGCCAGCGCGGTGCCACCAGCCTGCCGCCGTTCGTGGTGCCGCTGGCCGAGACCGATCCGCTGTCCGGCGTCGTCGTGGTCAACCGGATGCGCCGCATCTCCGGCAGATCCGGGGCGGAGCGGGTCGGCATGGTCACCGGCGCCAGCATGGCCCGCCTGGAAGAGGCGATGCGGGACCTGTTCGACCTCTGAGGGGTCGTGGCCCGGCACCTCGGACGGGTGCAATCCCCACCGATGCTGGCGGGAGCGCCCGGCCAGATGGTACGACGGTCCGATGGGTATCGTGTCGCCCGGCTTGCAGGGCCGTCCACGTTCTTCCGGCGCTGTCACCCTGCCGCCGGGTCAGTATCTGACCGATGACTTTCCGGTGCTGCTCGACCTGCCCAGTGAGGACATCACCGTCGACCTGCACTGCGTGACCAAGTGGTCCAAGCTCGGCACCCGCTGGCACGGCGTCTCCCTCGACACCCTGCTGGCCGACATCGACACCAGCGCCGACTACGCCCTTGCCCACTCGTATGGCGGTTACACCACAAACCTTCCGCTGGCCGACCTGCTCGACGGGCAGGCATGGATCGCCTACCGCTACGACGACGCCGACCTGAGCCCGGAGCACGGTGGCCCGGCCCGGCTGCTGGTGCCACACCTGAATCTGTTGACGTCGTCGGTGAGTTGCCGGCGGGTCAGGCCCAGGCGTTCGCGTGCTGCGGTGAGCGGATGGTTCTGCATGATACCCCCGAAGTGGCGCACGATCGATGTGTGGTAGCGCGAACTGCTTATGGTGGAAATCGAGTTTGGACAGTATCCCGCCTGGCGAATGCCGCCTTGAATCATCTGCGTCGAACAATTCCTGACCCGGCCGGGGACTTACGTCAACGAGGAAATGTCAAGAGGGGAGGCAGGGGATGGTTCCCGCAAAGGGAAGGATCCCTTCCGGTAGCGGGTGCGCGGAACTGCCGGGGCCAGGTGTATGTACCTACCTGCAGCGCATCAGAGCGGCTCGCCGGGGATGGCACTGTAGTCCTTGCGGATCTGCTCGACCAGCGGCGTCATGCCGGACCATCGGATGGCGTCGATCGCGGTGACAGCCCGGACTCCAACCGTGGCGTTGGTGGCGAACGCTGCGGTGTAGCGGTCCAGCTCCGCCACGTTGACGCGGCGCTCATGCCCTGGGCGCTCTTGACGGATCAACGCCATCGCGACTCCCGGCAACACCGGTGCCTGCGGCCACACGATGTCGTCCCCTTCGATCAGGCCGACGTTCCAGGTCGCCCCTTCGGAGATGAAACCCTCCCTGTCTACGAACAGCACGTCATCGAAGCCAGCGAGTTGGGCCTGTCGGCGATGGAACACCGTCGCGAACAGGCCGAGGTGCTTGACACCTGGTACGTCCCGCTCGTAGCAGCGAGTGGTGAGCACCAGCGGTTGTGGTGGGACCGACGACACCGCTCGCGCCGTGACGAGCACCTGCGGGCTTGATGCGCTGGCGGGATGCCCCAGGTCGAGATCTGGGTCGAACACCGTTACCCTGGCGACGGTCGACTCGGCGGAACCCACCACGTGACGGACATAGCTGCGCACCTTGTGCTGATCGAGTTCCGCGCCGAAGAGTGCACGGCAGTCCCTTGTCAGCCGATCGAGGTGAAGCGCGAGTCCGCGTACCCGGCCGGCGTCCACTCGCATCGACGTGAAGTGACCGTAGTTGGTAAGACCCAGGATCTTCAGATGATCCAGATCGACGGGCTGCCCGTTCAGAAGCATGATGTCAGTCTCCGGTCAGCGGGCTGGCAGGGTGGACGCGCGCAGCTCGGCCAGCTCGATCCCCGCCTCCAGCTGGGCTGTGGTGGGGTGGTCTGCAGTTTCGGGTGGGCCGCCCGCCACCCGCCGAATCTCGTTAAGTCCGGCATCGATTTCCCGCAGCGGTACGCCGGTTTCGCTATACCGACTCCTGTGGCACGATACCGATCGGCTTGACCATCTGCTGGGCGGTGACGGTGAATCCGGTCGACTCGTACAGCCGACGGGCCACCAGGTTGTCCCCGAAGACGTTCAACCCGAGCAGGGTGACTCCGCGTGTGGCCAGCACCGGCTCGACAGCGGCCAGGATGGCACGCCCGTACCCGTTGCCGCGCTGGGCGGCGTCCACCTCGATGTTGTAGATCCAGGCCGGCCGGTCCGATTCGGCGGAGTCCGGTAGCCCGATCCAGATCCAGCCGACCGGGCGCGCGTCGTCGACATCCGCCGGCCGCGCCACCAGGAACAGCATCCGCTCGGTGGCCAGCCCGTCGGGCAGTAACTCGGCGTGCTGGCGGCGGGACTCGGTCAGCGCCGTCGCGGTGGTGGCGCGCCCGGACCGCAGCAGGTTGTCGGCATAGCCCGCCACCAGCGCGGGAATGCGTACGTCGTACTCGGCCTGGGTCATCGGGTGCAGCGCCACGGCGCGCCGATCTGACGTCGTCACCGGCCCATCGTGGCCTACCTGGTCGTGGCCAGTCACGTCAATTGCGCGACGGTCGTTGGCGGGCAGCACACGATCGTGGACGGGACCAGGCGGCACCGCCGCCAGTACACTGCGGCCGTGGCGACCGAGGCGGACCGTGATGCCGGGCAGGACGTGCCGCACCGCGTCGACCATGAGCCGAAGGCCGAGTTCGCTTTTCCCGGTCCGCTGCGCGACCGGCTGGTCGCGGCGATCCTCACCGGCGAAAAGACGGCCACGTCCGGGCTGCTGCGCGAGTACGAGCTCGACAACGAGCCGCTGCCGGTCGTGGGGGCCCGGTCGGTTCTGGTGGATTCGGCGGACCGGCCCTGCGCGGTACTGGAAACTACCGGGGTACGGGTGGTTTCACTGGCGGAGGTGGACCTCACCCACGCCGTCGACGAAGGCGAAGGGTTCGTTGACGTCGCCGGGTGGCGCCGCGCCCACGTCGACTTCTGGCACTCGACGCCGATGCGGGCTGCTCTCGGTGACGAGACGTTCACTGTCGACGACCGGACGATGTTGGTGGCCGAACGGTTCCGTGTCGTGCAGCGGATCTGGCGGTCCGACGAGGTGGCCATCGCCTACGCTGCGGAGAGCCGGGCCGCGGTCGACGCGCTACGGGCCGTACCGGAGGCGGACTTCGACCGCCCGACCAGATGCGCCCCGTGGACGGTCAAGGAACTGCTTGCACACACCGTGATCGCGCTGTCCCGTACCGTCGAGATGCTCGACGACGGCGCACCCGCCGCCGGTCCGGACGGTCCGGTGGACGCGGTCGGCTACTACGCGCCCGACGCCCGGTTCCGTCCCGACGCGGACGGCGGGCGGATCGCCGACGCTCAGCGGTGGGCGGCGGCCCGGACGGTCACCGCCGCTGTCGACGAACTGGCGGCGCGGGCAGCGACCGCCGCCGCCCGGGTCACCGCGCAGCCGCCGGACCGAATGGTCGTCACCCGGCACGGTGACCTGATGACGTTGACCGACTTCCAGGCCACCCGGGTCGTCGAGCTCGCCGTCCACGGTGTCGACCTGGCCGACGGCCTCGGCATGGCGCCGTGGCTGACCGCCCCGGCGGCGGACCTGGTGGTGGCGCTGTCGGCGGGCACCACACTGGCACCGCTGCGGGCGGCGCGTGGATGGGACCGGCCGACGTTGGTACGCGCGGTCACCGGGCGGGTCGAGTCAGGTGACGTGGACCCGGCTGAACTGCACCCGCGGGGAGTGCGCTCCCCGTTCTTCGGTGGCACGCACCGTCCCACTGTGGTTGGCGAAGAGTAGCGGGACCGACCTGCCCTCGAAGCGCCTTGCGACTGCCCGTAGGTTGACAGCGACAAGGCCACAACGAGACCCTTTCGCGATTCTGACTTTTGGTGCTGGAGGTTTGCCGTGGACTGGTCCCTCGGAAACATACTGATTCTGCTGGTCGTGGTGTTGCTCGGTGCAGTCGCGGGGTGGCTCGTGATGAGCCGCCGGTCCGCCGCCGGCAAGGACGCCCCGGTGAAGCCTGAGGCGGCTGCCGCCGTCGAGCCGCCGACCACCACCTCGGAGGAGCCGTCGCCGGCCGACCCGGCCCGTCCGGAACCCGCATCGCCGGCCGACCCGGTCAAGACCGAGCCCGCCACCGAGACTCCCGTCGAGCCCGCTGCGGATGACACGGCCGAGCCGGTCAGTGTTGAGCCGGTCAGTGTCGAGCCGGCCAGTGTCGAGCCGGCCACTACCGCCGATGCGGCCAGCCCTGAGCAGGTGCCGGCCGTCGACCCGCCCGCCGTCGACCCGCCCGCCGTCGACCCGCCCGCCGCCGTCGAGCCGTCTACCGCTGAGTCGCCCGCCGCCCCCGAGGCTGGGCCGGCGGACGACTTCCGGCGCATCGAGGGCATCGGGCCGAAGATGGCCGCCGCCCTGCAGTCCGCCGGGATCCGCACGTACGAGCAGTTGGGTGCGACCGACGAGGCGGCGCTGCGCGCGGCGGTCCGCGCCGCCGGGGTACGGGCCACTGCCAGCCTGCCGACCTGGCCGGCCAAGGCCCGGGAGTTGGCGGCGGCGCGCTCCACAAGCTGACCGGAAAGTCAAGCGGCCACAGTGGATCGATCGTCGGCTGACCTAGGTCCCGGCGATCGGGCACGTACGGCGGCAGCGACCGATCACCGTACCGGGTGACGATGAGGTCGCGCACCGGCGGCGGGGTGCCGCCGGTGCCGACCGAACGAGGTGATCGGCATGGCCGCAGTGCGCACCGGCCAACCTGCGGATGCCGATGCTCAACGACATGCAGCAGATCATGCGCACCGCGTACTACGGCACCGCCGGTCGCTGATCGTCCCCGGTCCGGCTGTGGCACGCTGCCGCAGCCGGACCTGTCCCGCCTGCCCGACGGCCCCGGCGGTCACTGTTCCTCGGGGAACGCCACACAGTTGGCGCAGCCCGGACTCGGCACGGGCAGTTCCGTCTGATCATCGAAGGTGATCATTTTGACGACCAGCGGGTGGTCGACCGGGATCGGTCGGGCGGCCACCGTGCCGTCCGGCTCACCGACGAGTTCGACGCAGGCCAGGCGGACCTGCTCCGAGCGCATCAGACAGACGCCCCGGTTCGCCGGTGGCACCCCGCCCGGAAACACGATCCGCACCGGTGAGGCGTCGGTCGGGTGGTACGGCACCAACTGGGAGCGGAAGACGAAGGCCGGCCTGTCATCGGGGCGGAACACCGCGACCCCGAACCGGTAGTTGTCCGTGTAGGTGGTGCAGAGCGCCGCCTCGCCCGGGCAGCACCGTACCGAGGTCGGGGTCCGCCACGAGGCCGCTCAACTGGCCGGTGGCGCAGCCAGCCGGAGTCCACCAGTCCGTGATGGTCGGATCGCTGGTGGGGATCGGCGAAGCCGCCCATGACGGCGTCGGCGTACCTGCGGCCACCGGCGTGGCGGACACGCCGCTTGCCGACAGTCACGCCAGGGTAGCTGCCACGAGGATCATAGCGGCTGTGGTCGTCGATGGTGGGCGGCCGCTGCAGAACCCGGACCCGGATACCCCTGTCCAGCTGGCTGCGGTCCAGCGGAATCGCCTCCGCCGAGGCCGCCGCGCTGATCACTTCGGTGTTGATGGTCAGATGTTCGTGCCGTTCGGCGGCGACCAGCCGCCGCACCCGGTCGCGGGCGGCGGCCCGGCTGCCCAGGCTGCGTACCGCCGGATCGTCCGGGCCGGGCAGGTCGATGCCGTGCACGGTACGGAAATGCTGGCGCCAGACGTCCTGTCGCCGTACCGGCTGCGCTGGCCGGCGAAGCCGCGCGATGACCGGACCGGCTGGCAACGGCCGCCAGCCGGCGGCGGTCGGCACGGCCGCCGTCAGGCCGTTCAGTTCGTCGAGTGCGACCTTGACGCGTTTGCGGGTCAGCCCCAGCTCGTGGGCGAACTGACCGCTGCTGCGGGCACCGAGCATGGTCAGCGCCCGGTAGACCAGATCGGCATCGGGTGAGGCGCCCCACCGGGTCAGTGGTGCAACCGCAGTCGGGCCGTGCGTCCTGATGCTCCCCGTTCCCCGTGTCACAGCCGTCAGCTCAGCACAGTAACAACGCCGTAGGGGAGAAGCCACGGCACCGGACGGTTGCACGATTGTGCAATCGGTTCGCGCCGTACCTTGTCGAACGTGCGCCAATGGGTGACCGTGATCCGGGCAGGCGCGCGTTCGGGGGCGGCGCTTGTCGGCCGCCGGAACGCGGTGGCCGGCAAGCGACGGCACTACGCGGTCAGGACGTCGGGGCGGACTTTCCCCAGCGGGGGGCGGCGAAGCGCAGCCCGGCGAGCCGGTCCGGCGGTGCGGCCAGGCCCGGCCCGCCGGTGGCGATCCAGTCGACGACGCTCGACAGTGCCGTCTCGTCGTGCACCCCGCCGAGCCACACCGGGCGGGCACCCAGTCGGCGGGCCAACACCGCTGGCTGCACCACCACCACATTGGACCGGTCACAGGCGTTGAGGCAGTCGGACACCCGTACCGGCGCGGCCGCGCGCAGTAGGTCGAGCTGCCGGTCGTGGTCGACGTCCGGGTGTTTGCGGCGGGTGCCGCAGCAGCAGCCCCGGCAGACGGTCACCCGGGCGGGGTGCCCGGGTGCCGGTCCCGCCGGGCCAAGCTCCGCCGTCACGCGACGTTGGCGAGCGTGGGCCGCCGGTCACCGGTCCGGGCCGGGGTGAGCAGCAGTCCGAACACCACCCCGAAAACCGTCCACATCGTGGCGAGCTGCGCCAGCGAGGCGAGCCGGAACTCCCACAGCAGCGCCGCCGGGATATCGGCGGGCACGTCGACCCCGGTTGCCGGCGAGAACGCCAGCAGCAGGGCGTACCCGACGACGGCCAGCGCCGCCGCGACCACCGTCCGGTAGGGAGCCGGCCGCGCCCAGCCGGTCAGCCGCCGGTGGGTCAGCAGCGCCAGCCAGGTGACGGCGGCCGCGGCGATGATGAACGACAGATACTGCCCGGTGCGCTGGTTGACGGTGTCCGGGTCGCCGACGCCCGGCGGGTTGGCCGGGAAGTGGATCGCCGGTAGCAGCGCCACCACGACGAAGCCGAGCCCGGCGAGCAGCCCCACGCGGCGGAAGTCGTCGCGGCCGGGCAGCAGGTGCCGGGTCGCCGCGAAGACCACGGCGACGATCAACGCCAGGCACAGCGCCACCGCGACGGTGGCGACCAGCCCGCCGAGGACCTGCATGGCCCGACCGACCAACTCCTCGTCGTGGCTGTGTCCGGCCGTCCCGGTCGCAGCGCGGGCCTCCTCGACGACCAGCGCCGACTCGATCTGCGGTTCGACGATCAGCAGGGCCGCCACCGCACCTGCCGCGCCGGCGGCCGTACCGGCGAGCAGTCCGCGGCCCAGCACCGCGCGGAACGGGTAGGTAGTCATCGGAGCTTGGCCGCCGCTCAGTGGCACGGTACGCCGAGGGCGTGCCGGCCGTCGTGGGTGAACTCGTGCATGAACTCGGCGGCACCGGCCAGCACCAGCCCGTTGTCCTGCGCGACCAGGTAGATGACGACCGCCGCGACGGCGGCCAGCAACCAACCGGCGAGCGGTACGCGGATGGCGGTGGTGGTGACCTCTCCGCCGACAGAAGGTGCAGTCATGCCAGGAAATCCCCTCGTCCATGCCTCGTGGCGATGCGGTGCGTGCCACGGCCGGTCTCCTGGCTCCCGGATCGTCGCAGCCGTCCCGCCTTCCCGGACCGTCGTCGGCCCAGTGGCATGGTGGATCGGACACTTCCCGGTCACAGTGGCGAGGACCACGCCGGACTCACACCGGCTTCCCGAACACCGTGGCATGCGCAGCGTACCGCCGTCGTGACCGGCCGGGCAATGGCTGTGGCCGTGGCCGGCAACGGGACCGGCGCCACATTGACGGTGGACCGCGGGTGGGGGAGCATGACCGGCACGAGCGGTGCGCGGAGGAACCCGGTGCGAATCCGGGGCGGTCCCGCCACTGTGACCGGTGAGTCGCGTCCCCCTGAGACAGCCACTGCCCCGATGGCGGGAAGGCTCGGGACGCGACGTCGATCCGGCAGCCAGGAGACTCCGGCCGCTCGCTGGTCCACCGGTACGCGGGCGTGGACACCCGCGGGAGGGATTCACCATGCACACCTGTCGGCCCCTGCCATGACGCCGTACCCGTTCACCGCCGTCGTCGGCCTGCCCGACCTGCGGCAGGCCCTGCTGCTCGCCGCGGTGCACCCCGGCATCGGCGGAGTGCTCATCCGGGGTGAGAAGGGCACCGCGAAGTCGACGATCGTCCGCGCGCTGGCCGGGCTGCTACCGGAGGTCGACCGGGTGCTCGGCTGCCGGTTCGCCTGCGACCCGGCGGCCCCGGACCCGGCCTGCCCGGACGGGCCGCACACCGCGCCGGTGACCGCGCGTGGCGGCCCGGCCGCACTGGTCGAGTTGCCGGTCGGCGCCACTGAGGACCGGGTGGTCGGCACCCTCGACATCCAGCGGGTGCTCAGCGCCGGCGTGAAGGCGTACGAGCCGGGGCTGCTCGCCGCCGCGCACCGGGGCCTGCTCTACGTCGACGAGGTCAACCTGTTGCCGGACCATCTGGTGGACCTGCTGCTGGACGCGGCGGCGATGGGCCGGGCCCACGTCGAACGCGACGGGGTGTCGGTCAGCCACGCCGCCCGGTTCCTGCTGGTCGGCACGATGAACCCGGAGGAGGGCGAGCCGCGTCCACAGTTGCTGGACCGCTTCGGGCTGATGGTGTCGGTGGCCGCACCGACCCTGGTGGCGGACCGGGCCGAGGTGGTGCGCCGTCGGCTCGCGTACGAGACCGACCCGGTGGCGTTCGCGGACCGCTGGCAGTCCGCCGACAACCAGCTCGCACTGCGGGTACGCGATGCGCGGGCGGCCCTGCCTGCGGTCACGCTGCCCGATGCCGAGATCGACCGGATCGCCCGGATCTGCCTGGCGTACCAGGTGGACGGTATGCGGGCCGACATCGTGATGGCCCGCGCCGCCGTCGCGCTGGCCGCCTGGCGGGGCCAACCGGCGGTCACCGCCGCCGAGGTCGCCGAGGCAGCCCGGCTGGCGCTGCCGCACCGGCGGCGCCGTGACCCGCTCGACCCGCCCGGCGCCGACGAGCAGCGCCTCGACGAGGTGCTGCGTGACGAGTGCGGCGACGATCCCGATCCTCCTCCGCCGCCGGGTCCGCCACTACCGGACGGTGGGCCGCCACCCGGCCCGCCCGACTCGGACGGTGGGCCGCCACCCGGCGCGCCCGACTCGGACGCCGGCCGGCATCCTGAGCCAGCTACGGCAGACGCCGACGGTCCGGCGGTCGGTGCCGAGCAGCCGGACGGCGTACCGCCGGGCGGTCCGGCTCCGGCGGCGGCCGGGCCCGCGTACCGGCCCCGGACACTGCGGCTCCCCGGGCTCGGTGCGGGCGCGACGCCCGGCCGACGTTCGGCGGCCCACGCCGACCGGGGCCGGGTAGTCGGCGCCGGGTCGCCGACCGGACGGCCGTCGACGGTGCATCTACCGGCAACGGTGCGCGCCGCCGCGTCCCGGGGTGCCCGCCGGATCACCCCCGCCGACCTGCGCCAGGCCCGCTACGTCGGCCAGGAGGCGAACCTGATCCTGTTCGTGGTCGACGCCTCTGGGTCGATGGCGGCCCGGCAGCGAATGACGGTGGTCAAGACCGCCGTGCTGTCGCTGCTGCGCGACGCCTACCACCGGCGGGACCGGATCGGGATGATCACCTTTCGGGGTGCCGCCGCCGACGTGGTGCTGCCGCCGACCAGCAGCCACGAGGTGGCCGTCGCCAAGCTGGCGCAGCTGCGCACCGGTGGCCGTACCCCGATCGCCGCCGGGCTGCGCGTCGCCGCGGCCACCGTCGCCGCCGAGCACCGCCGGGACCCGCGCCGTCGGCCGCTGGTCCTGCTGGTCACCGACGGGCGGGCGACCGCCGGACCGGACCCGACGACGCTGGCACCGGTGCTCGCCGGTACGCCGATGGTGGTGCTCGACTGCGAGGCCGGCCCGGTGCGGCTCGGTCTGGCCCGCCGGCTCGCGGCCGGCTTCACCGCGCAGTGGCTGCCGCTGGCCGCGTTGGCGGCGTCGGGTCCGGATGTCCACGACCGGCTGAGGGCGGCCTGATGCCACAGGGAAGACCGGAACACGTTCCCGACGATGGGCTGACCACCCGGGCCCGGCGTCGCCAGCCGGTGCTCGCGGTGCACACCGGCCCCGGTAAGGGCAAGTCGACGGCGGCGTTCGGGATGGCGCTGCGGGCCTGGTCGACCGGCTGGCCGGTGGTCGTCTACCAGTTCGTCAAGTCTCCGAAGTGGAAGGTGGGTGAGGAGGCGGCCCTACGTACCCTCGGTGAGTCGGGCCGAGGGGCGCCGGTGACCTGGCACAAGATGGGGGAGGGCTGGTCCTGGATCCAGCGCCCCGGCACCGAACGCGACCACGCCGCCGAGGCCGCCGAAGGTTGGGCGCAGATCCGTCGGGACCTGGCCGCCGAGGCGTACCGGTTCTACGTGCTGGACGAGTTCACCTACCCGATCAAGTGGGGCTGGATCGACGTCGCCGAGGTGGTGTCGGTGCTACGCGACCGGCCGGGCAGCCAGCATGTGGTGATCACCGGCCGCGACGCCGCGCCGGAGCTGATCGACCTCGCCGACCTGGTGACCGAGATGACCAAGGTCAAGCATCCGATGGATGCCGGACGCAAGGGTCAGCAGGGCATCGAGTGGTAGCCGTACCCCGGGTGGTGATCGCCGCACCCGGCTCCGGCCACGGCAAGACCACGGTGGCCACCGGCCTGCTCGCCGCCTTCGCCGAACGTGGGGTCCGGGTCGCCGGGTTCAAGGTCGGCCCGGACTACATCGATCCCGGCTACCACGCGCTCGCCGCCGGTCGGCCGGGCCGCAACCTGGACCCGGTGCTGGTCGGCGAGGACCTGGTCGCGCCGCTGTTCGCGCACGGTGTCGCCGGCGTCGATCTGGCCGTGATCGAGGGCGTGATGGGTCTCTACGACGGCCGGGTGGGTGCCGGTGACGTCGGTTCCACCGCGCACGTCGCGGCGCTGCTGGCCGCGCCCGTGCTGCTGGTCGTCGACGCGGCCGGGCAGAGCCGGTCGGTGGCTGCCCTGGTGCACGGCTTCCGGTCGTTCGGTCAGGTCCACATCGCCGGGGTGATTCTCAACCGGGTCGGCTCCGACCGGCACGCACAGGTGCTGCGGGACGCCTGCGCGGAGGTCGGCACCCCGGTGCTCGGGGTGCTACGTCGACAGCCGTCGGTCGACACCCCCTCGCGGCACCTGGGTCTGGTGCCGGCGGTCGAACGCACCGCCGAGGCCCGCGCCTCGGTCGAGGCGTTGGCGGCGCTGGTCGCCGCGTCGGTCGACCTGGACGCCGTGGCGGCGGTGGCGCGCACGGCGGCCGTGATGACGGTCGAACGGTGGTCTCCGGCGGCTGCCGTCCACGATGCCCCCGACCTCGGTGCCGGGGTGGGCGCCGGCGGGCAGCCAGGACCGGCCGACGGCCGACCGGTCGTCGCGGTCGCCGCCGGCCCGGCGTTCAGCTTCGGCTACCCGGAGACCGTGGAGCTGTTGACGGCGGCCGGGGCCGAGGTGCGTACCGTCGATCCGGTCCGTGACGAGCAGCTGCCGGTCGGCACGGCGGCGCTCGTCGTCGGCGGCGGCTTCCCCGAGGTGTACGCCGGTGAGCTGAGCGCCAACGTCGGGTTGCGCTCGCAGGTGGCGGCGGTCGCCGCCACCGGAGCGCCGGTCGTCGCCGAGTGTGCCGGCCTGCTGTGGCTGTGCCGCACCCTCGACGGGGCCCCGATGTGCGGGGTGCTGCCGGCGGACGCCCGGATGACGTCCCGGTTGACCCTCGGCTACCGCGACGCGGTGGCGCTGAACGACAGCGTGGCGCTGCCGACCGGCAGCCGGTTGACCGGGCACGAGTTCCACCGCACGGAGGTGTCGCCGCGCGCTGGCGCGGCACCGGCCTGGGGGTGGCGGGGGGCCGCGCCGGAGGGTTTCGTCGCCGCCGGGGTGCACGCGTCGTACCTGCATCTGCACTGGGCGGCACGGCCGCGGATCGCGGCCCGGCTGGTCGCCGCCGCGCGCCGGCGGTTACCCGGCCCGCGTCACCCCCCGGTCGGGCCCTGACGGTCGGGCCCTGATCAGTCGCGCGGCATGCTGGTGACGACCATCGCGATGAGCCGGTCGTACGTCTGCTCCAGGTCCTCGGGCAGGCCGAAGCCGCCGGCGACCTCCAACGCGACGAAGCCGTGTACGGTCGCCCGTAGACAGCGGGTGGCGTGGACGGCTGCGGCCGGGTCCAGCCCGTAGCCGCGCAGTACAGCCAGGAACACCTCCAGCAGCCGGGTGCCGGCGGCGGCCGTGGCCGGCTCGCGCAGCGGGTCGGCGGGCATCGCCGCCCAACGGGCCGGATACCGACGTACGTAGCCGCGGCTGGCGCGCATCAGCGCGGCGACGGCGGCGTCGCGGCTCAGCCCGAGGGTGTGCCGGGTGAGTTCGTCGGCGACCTCGTCGAGCACCCGTACGGCGACGAGGGTGCGCAGTTCGGTGAGTCCGCCGCCGACGTGCTTGTAGAGCGACGGGGCGGCGACGCCGACCCGGCCGGCTAGTGCGCTGAGCGTCAGCGCGTCGAGGCCGTGCTCGTCGATGAGGGCGATCGCGGCGTCCACCAGGGCGTCCGGGGTGAGTCCGACCCTAGGCACACCGGCCGCCGAGACAAGGCGGTATGCTAACTTGCATAGCCATAAGGCTATTTATGCTAGCTAGTGATGTCAACTCGGGTTCCCGTGACGACGCCGGGTCAGGCACGATGGAGCCCATGTGCCGAAGCATCAAGACACTGCGTGAGCCGTACACCCCGGACGTGACCGTCGCCGACATCGAGGCCGCCGCCCTACAGTACGTACGGAAGATCTCCGGGTTCCGGCAGCCGGCCGCACACAACGCCGAAGCGTTCGACGCGGCCGTCGCCGCCGTCGCCGCCGCCAGCCGTGACCTGCTGGACCGCCTGGTGGTGCGGACCCCGGCCGCCCGGTAGGTCGCCGTCCGCTGGGCATCACCGTTGCCTCTGTGAGGATTCTTAAGCAAAACTTCAGCCCTGCGGTAGATCCACTCGTCCTCGCCGCCCGTACCGGTCGGTGGGCTGCGTCCTGCGCAGCGGTGAGACGAGAGGAGCGGACGCATGTACGGGTGGGACGTCAGAAGTGGACGGGCACGCAAGGTGTTCATCGGGGTGGCGGCCGCCGCCCTGCTCGGCGGTGGACTGGCGGTCGGCACCGGGCTGGGCAACGCGGGGGAGAACTGCGCCGGGCTGGACACCGCGCTGCGTAACAATCTCAGCTTCATCGCCGACCAGCGCGCCAACCCGGACGCCCTGTCCGCCGACCGGATCGCCAACCGGCAGGCCGTCGTCGACCTGATCCAGCAGCGGCGGGCCGCCGCCGGCTGCACGGCCGACGTACAGGTCGACGTCCCCGTCGCGGCCCCGGCGACGCCGCAGCCGGCACCCACCGGCGGTACGGGCACCGGTGCCGCGCCGGACACCGGTGCGCCCGCAACCGGTGAGGTCGTCTGCGCGGGATCGACGGTCACCCTGTTCAACGAGGACGCCGCGCCGGCCGCCTCCAGCGGCACCTTCCCCATCGGCACCGTGCTCAAGGTGACCAACCTCGACAACGACCGGAGCATCACCGTCATGGTGACCAGCCCGTCGGCCAGCTGCGTGCTGCTCAACGACGCCGCCTTCGAACAGGTCCGGGAACCGGGCAAGTTCGTCATCCGGCGGGTCGTGGTCGAGCGGATCCGCTGACCCGTACCGTGTCGGGGGGGGGGGGGGGGGGGGGGGGGGGGGGGGGGGGGGGGGGAGGGGAGGGGAGAGAGAGGGGGGGGGGAGAAGGGAGGGGG
>NZ_JBSWXD010000106.1:0-23348 GCF_056160425.1 Micromonospora sp. ABR4_055 | reverse complement strand
CCTCCCTTCTCGTGTCTTTACTTCCCTCCCTCCCCCCTCTCTCTCTCTCCCCCCCCCTCTCTTTCCCCTCCCTCTCCCCCCCCCCCCCCCCCCCCCCCCCCCCCCCGGTCGGGGGTCGCCTCCGGCGGAGCGCTCGACCCGGCTCCGGTACCGTGATGTCAATCGTGCGCCACCGCCCGCACCGGACATTCGCGACCCGCCGGACGGGCGACCGACGACCAACCCAGACGGACGACAATCCAACAGAGGAGACACGGTGAAGGTTCTGATCGCCGGAGGCGCGGGCTTCATCGGCAGTACGATCGCCTCCGCATGCCTCGACGACGGCATTGAGCCGGTGGTGCTGGACAATCTGGTCACCGGGCGGATCGAGTTCACCCGCGACCGGATCTTCTACCAGGGCGACATCGCCGACGGTGCCCTGATCGACCGGATCTTCGCCGAACACCCGGACATCAGCGCGGTGGTGCACGCCGCGGCGCTGATCGTAGTGCCCGAATCGGTCGCCGAACCGCTGCGCTACTACCGGGAGAACGTCGCGAAGTCGATCGACTTCATCGACCACGTGGCCCGCAACGGAGCCGAGCGGTACCTGTTCAGCTCCTCTGCGTCGATCTACCGGCCGGGTGAAGACTTCTCCGTCGACGAGTCCTCACCGCTCGAGCCAACCAGTCCGTACGCGCGGACCAAAGCGGTGATGGAGACGCTGCTCGCCGACTGCGCCGCCGCCATGCCGCTGCGGGCGCTGTCGCTGCGCTACTTCAACCCGATCGGCGCCGACCCGCAGCTGCGTACCGGCCTGCAGATCCGCCAGCCCACCCACGTCCTCGGCAAGCTGATCACCGCCGTGCAGACCGGGGCCGAGTTCGCCATCACCGGGGTTGACTGGCCCACCCGCGACGGCTCGGGAATCCGAGACTTCATCCACGTCTGGGACCTGGCCCGGGCACACGTGCAGGCGCTGCGCCACTTCGACGAGATTCTGCCGGTCGGCGCCGACCGGCGCTACGAGGTGCTCAACCTCGGCACCGGCGACGGCACCACGGTGCGTGAGTTCGTCGAGGCCTTCCGCTCCGTGGTCGACCAGCCGCTGCGGGTCCGGGAGACCGGGCCCCGCCCCGGTGACGCCGCCGGCTCGTACACCCGCAGCGTCCGGGCGCGTCGGCTGCTCGACTGGAAGCCCGAGCTGTCCATCGCCGACGGCATCCGGCACTCCCTGGCCTGGTCGGCGCGGCGGGACCAGGTGCTCGACGACTGAGTCCGGCGTCCGGCCGCGTCCACGGCGGCCCTGATCGCGACGCTTCCTGGGACCCGCCGCAGCGGTCTACCGCGGCGGGTCCCGCAGCGCCGCGCTCAGCTCCGCCACGATCAACGACACCTGCCAGGTACGGGCACCGAACCCCTGCAGCGTCGCCGCCACCGACTCGTCGCTGATCTTCTCCGGCGGAGTCCAGGCGAGCCGGCGGACCGAGTCCGGCGCGATCAGGTTCTCCGGCGGTAGCAGGTTCGCCGCGGCCGTCCGGATCACCACTTCCCGGCACCGGGCCAACCGTGCCGCGGCCGCCGGGTCCCGTTCCGCCCAGCGGTGCGGCGGGGGAGGGCCGTCGACCGCAGGCGTGGTCGGCAGGGCGTCGTCGGGCAGGGCGCGGGCGACGTCCAGCGCGTCCAGCCAGATCCGCGCCAAGCGCCGGACCGAGCGGCCGTTGAAACCAGGCAACGCCAGCAGGGCCCGCTCGTCCCGGGGATCGAGTTCGGCCGCCGCGATGATCGCCGAATCCGGCAGCACCCGGCCCGGTGCCGAATCGCGGCGGGCGGCGACGTCGTCCCTGGCCTGCCACAACGCGCGTACCCGGGCCTGGGCCCGCGCTCCGCGTACCCGGTGAATGCCGGAGGTCCGCCGCCACGGCTCCGGCCGTACCCGGGTCGGCTGGCTGCCCCAGACGACCAGGGCGGCGAACTCCTCGGCAGCCCATTGCTGCTTGCCCTGGCGTTCCAACTCCAGGGCGAGTACGTCCCGCAGCTCGACCAGCAGTTCGACGTCGAGCGCCGCGTAGGTCAGCCACGACTCCGGTAGCGGGCGGGTCGACCAGTCGGCGGCGGAGTGATGCTTCTCCAGCGAGAAGCCGAGCAGTGCCTCGGTCAGCGCGGCCAGCCCCACCCGCTCGTAGCCGGCCAGCCGGGCGGCCAACTCGGTGTCGAACAACCGGCGTGGGCGCAGCCCGACATCGGCCAGGCAGGGCAGATCCTGGCTGGCGGCGTGCAGCACCCATTCGGCATCGGCGATCGCGGCGTCGAGCGTGCCCAGGTCGGGCAGCGGCAGCGGGTCGATCAGCGCGGTACCGGCACCCGCCCGGCGTAGCTGCACCAGATAGGCGCGTTGGGTGTAGCGGTATCCGGAGGCGCGTTCGGCGTCGATGGCGACCGGACCGGAGCCGGCAGCGAATCGGGCAACGGCCTCGGCGAGAGCGTCGTCGTCGGCCACCGGTGCAGGGGTGCCGTCGCGGGGAGCGGTCAGCGCAACGGGCCCGCCGGGCGAGGAGTCGGACCCCACGACATCGGACGCCGGCGGCTGCGCCAGCGGGTGGTGCGGCTCGCTCCCTGCTGGGCGTTGCGCGGTCCGACGGCGCAGGGGGGATTCGTCGGTCACCTGGCAACCCTAGTGCCCGGCCCGGTGCCGGCTGCACAAGGTGTCACCGGCGCGTCGGCTCCGGGCCGGTCGAGTTGACCGGCGACACCCCGGTTATGTGTCCAACGGGTGGCAATCGTGTGATCACCGGGCGAGAGGTGACGACAAACACCGTACTGCCCGGTACGGTCGTATCGCCGCTCAGCGGCAGGTGGGCCGGCTGCCGCGTTGAAGGAGAGGCTGCCACGACATGACCAGTGGGTACGACGATCCGCGCTCCGTTGCTGTCCCGGACATTCCGGGCCCGCGGCATGCCGCTCCGGAGGCGCATACGCTACCGGCGGCCCATACTGCCGAGGACGCCCATGCCGCCGAGGAGACCCATGTCGCGAGCGAGCCGCCCCCTGCTCCCGACGCGCCGACGCCCTGGGCGACCTCGGACCGTCCGGGCTCGTGGGCGCCGCCGGCCGACCAGCTTCGCCGGGTCACCCCGGTCCGGCGGGGGTGGCCAGGGGCGACTGCGCTGCTGCTGGTCCTGCTTCTGGCCGGCCTGGCGGGTTTCCAGACGCACCAGATCCGTCAGTTGACCACCCGACTGGCCGAGGTCGACCAGCGGCTGGCCCGGGCGCAGGGAGCCGATTCCGACCGCTTCGAGTTGGTCGAGGCGCGCGCCGCCGAGTTGGAACGGCAGGTCGGCGCGGCCTTCGACCCGGAGGCGATCGCCACGGCGGTGCTGCCCAGCGTCTTTCGGGTCAGCGCCGGGCGGTTCACCGGCACGGCCTTCGCGGTGGGCGAGTCAGCCGACGGCGGCACCAATCTGCTGACCAACTACCACGTCGTCGAGCCCAGCTATCTGGCCGGCAACCGGCGCGTCTTTCTCGAGCGCGACGGTGAACGGATCGAGGCGGCGGTCGTCGCGGTTGACGAGGACAGCGACGTGGCGCAGCTGCGGACCGACCGCTCGTTCCCCGGCCTGCCGCCAGCTCCCGACGAGGTCAAGTCCGGTCAGCAGATCGTAGTGGTCGGGGCTCCGCTCGGGCTCGTCGACTCGGTGACCACCGGGGTGGTCAGCGCGTTGCGGGATGCCGACGACAGCACCGGCCCGGTCATCCAGTTCGACGCTCCGATCAACCCCGGCAACTCGGGCGGGCCGGTGATCAACAGCGGCAAACAGGTGGTGGGCATCGCCACCGCGAAGGCCCGCGACGCCGAGGGGATCGGGCTGGCTGTGCCGATCCGTACCGCCTGCGACGTGTTCGAGATCTGCTGATCGCGTCAGGTGGTGCCGGTCGGCCGCCGCCGGCCCGGCAGCACCGTCACCCCCGGCGGCGGCAGACCGGCGGTCGACGCCAGCAGGTCACACCAGGCCCTCAGGTGGGCGTCGAGCCCGGTGGTCGACGGCGTCCACGAAGCGCGGATCTCGATGTCGCCGCCCGCAGGTGGGCCAGCCAGCTCGCCGAAGCGGGTGGAGCAGGTCTGCGTCACCGTGCCGCCCAGGGCACCGTAGGCGGCCTCGTGGACGTCCAACGCATCGGTCAACCAGGTCCAGCCGACGGTCGGCAGCAGCGGGTCCGCGACCAGGTCAACCTCCAGGTCGGCGGTGACGTACGTCACCAGGCGCAGGGTGCCCTGCCAGGCGTCGTGTCCGTCCGGGTCGTGCAGCAGGACCAACCGTCCGGTGGCCACCTCCTCCGAGCCGCGCAGCACCGTGGCGCTCAACGCGAACGCGTACGGGGCCAGCCGCTGAGGGGCACCGACCTCCTCGATCTGGATCTCCTCCCGAGGGGTCACCGCGCGCAGTCCGGCGACGGCGCGGTGGAACGCCTCGGGCAACGCGGTAAGGGGGGCCATGGCCAAAAGCCTAGGCTGCGGTCCGACCAGATGGGGATCGGCGCGCCGGGCCCGGCAGCGGTGACCGCGACGGCAGCGCTTCGCCGGCCAAGGATCGGCTCAGTGCGGCCCGGATCCGACCGGGGCGGATCGGATCGGGGCGGCGGCTGCCGACCAGCCGGGCGACCGTGGCACCATGGGCGCCGATGACCACGACGACACCGGGCAACGCCGCCCACGACGCGACACCCGACACACCCGCGCCGGCCCCGGCCCCGGCGGCGCCGCTGGCCACCTCCGCCTTCGTCCGGGCCTGCCGCCGGGAACGGGTGCCGCACACGCCGGTGTGGTTCATGCGCCAGGCCGGTCGGTCGCTGCCCGAGTACCGCCAGTTGCGCAGCGGGATCGGCATGTTGGAGTCCTGCCGGCAGCCGGACCTGGTCGCCGAGATCACCATGCAGCCGGTACGCCGGCACGGCGTGGACGCCGCGATCCTGTTCAGCGACATCGTCGTTCCGGTCGCGGCGGCCGGCGTCGAGTTGGACATCGTCGCCGGCACCGGGCCGGTCATCGCCGAACCGGTCCGCAGCGCCGCCGATGTCGGCCGGCTCCGCCGGATCACCCCCGACGACGTCGGCTTCGTCGACGAGGCGGTCCGGCTGCTGGTCGCCGAACTCGGTGCAACCCCGCTGATCGGGTTCGCGGGTGCGCCGTTCACCCTGGCCAGCTACCTGGTCGAAGGCGGACCGTCGCGGACCCACGGGCGGACCAAGGCCCTGATGCACGGCGATCCGCAGACCTGGCACGCGCTCTGCGGCCGGCTCGCCGAGATCACCCTGGAGTTCCTCCGGGTGCAGGTCGCGGCGGGCGTCGCCGCGGTCCAGCTGTTCGACTCCTGGGCCGGCACGCTTTCCGAGGCCGACTACCGTCGGCACGTCCTGCCGCACTCCGCAGCGGTGCTGCACGGACTGGCCGCCGCCGGAGTGCCCAGAATCCATTTCGGAGTCGGGACCGCCGAGTTGCTCGGTGCGATGGGCGAGGCCGGGGCGGATGTGGTCGGGGTGGACTGGCGTACCCCCCTGGACGCCGCGACCGTGCGGATCGGCCCGGACCGTGCGGTACAGGGCAACCTCGACCCGAGTCTGCTGCTCGCGCCGTGGCCGGTGGTGCGTACGGAGGTCCGGCGGGTGCTGGCCGACGGGCTCGCCGCCCCCGGACACGTGTTCAACCTCGGTCACGGAGTGCTGCCGGAAACCGATCCCGACGTGCTGACCAGGGTCGTCGAGCTGGTGCACGAGACGTCGCAGCGCTGACCGCGTCACACCCGGGTAGGCCCGGCCGGCCGGCCCGACTACCCGGGTGGCAAGGTGACGGTATGCAGCAATCGTGGCGGATCGCCGTGGTGGGTGGCGGGATCGCTGGGCTGGCCGCAGCGTTGCGGCTGCGTGACCGGGCACCCGCCGGGACCCGGATCACGGTCTACGAGCAGTCCGACGAGCTGGGCGGCAAGCTGCGTACCGAGGACTTTGCCGGGCTGCCGGTGGAACGCGGCGCCGAGGCGTTCCTGATGCGGGATCCGGCCGGCGGCGACTCCGCTGCGGTCGCGCTGGCCCGCCGGGTCGGCCTCGGTGACAGGCTGCGACACCCGGCGGTCGGCCAGGCGGCGCTGGCCCGGGGCGGACAGTTCGTTGCGTTACCCGCCGGGACGCTGATCGGCGTGCCCGGCGACCTCGCGGCGGTGGCCCGGGTGGCCCGCGCCGAACCGGAGCGTGACGCCGACCAGGGCCGGCCGTTGCTGCAGCCGGACGATGACGTCGCCGTCGGTGAGCTGGTTCGTCGGCGGCTGGGTGACGAGGTCGTCGAGCAACTGGTCGACCCGATGCTCGGCGGGGTGTACGCGGGTAGGGCCGACACCTTGTCATTGGCCACCACCATCCCGGGGCTGGCGGCGGCGGCCCGCACGGAACACACCCTGGTCGCGGCGGTCCGGGCGGCACTGGCCGCCCGACCACCAGCGGCCGGCGCGCCGGTGTTCGCCACCGTCGACGGCGGGCTGAGCCGGCTCGTCGCGGCCGTCCGGGGCGCGCTGTCGGCCGCCGACGGCGCAGCCGAGGTCCGGTTGCGGACCTCGGCGGTGGTACGGGAGTTGGCCGCCTCGTCGGACGGCTGGCGGTTGACGGTCGGGCCGACCCGCGGCGCCGAGCGGGTGGACGTCGATGCGGTGGTGCTGGCGGTGCCGGCCCGGCCGGCGGCCCGGCTGCTCGCCGCGGTCGACGCCGCCGCGGCGCTCCGGGTCGGTGCGCTCGAGTACGCCAGCATCGCCCTGGTCACCCTGGCGGTGCCGCAGCCGCAGCTGCCGGAGATCTCCGGCTTCCTGGTGCCGGCGACCGAGCGGACCATGACCAAGGCCGTCACCCTTTTCAGCACCAAGTGGGCCCAGCTGCGACGATCTGACGGGCTGGCCGTGGTCCGTGCCTCGGTCGGCCGCCACGGCGACGAGCGGCTGCTGCAACGCTCCGACGACGAGCTGGTCGACGCGGTGCGTACCGAGCTGACCCGGCTCACCGGCGTCCGGCAGCCGGCGGCCGTGCAGTCGCACGTGCAGCGATGGGGTGGCGCGCTGCCGCAGTACCCGCCGGGGCACCTGAGCCGGGTGGCGGCGGCCCGTTGGTCGCTGCGGTCCGCCGGGCACCGGCTGGCGTTGGCCGGCGCGGCCTACGACGGCATCGGCATCCCGGTGTGCGTGCGGTCCGGCGAGAACGCCGCCGATGAGATCCTGACAAACCTGGAAGGGGTACGCCGATGAGCGGCGACGAGCAGACCAACGCGGCGCGGTTGCGTGAGCTGAACTCGACGATCCGGTACACCATGTGGTCGGTGTTCCAGGTCGCCGAGCGGCTGCCGGCGCTGCGCGACGACATGATCGGTGAGGTCGAGTCGCTGATCGGCGAGCTGACCGCCAAGGACGTCACGGTCCGGGGCACCTACGACGTCGCCGGGCTACGGGCCGACGCCGACATCATGATCTGGTGGCACGCGGCGGACAGCGACGAGCTGCAGGACGCGTACGGGCGGTTGCGCCGTACGGCGTTGGGCCGCCACCTCGCTCCGGTCTGGTCCCAGCTGGCGCTGCACCGCCCGGCCGAGTTCAACAAGAGCCATGTGCCGGCGTTTCTGGCGGGCGAGCCGGCTCGGGCGTACATCTGCGTGTACCCGTTCGTCCGCTCGTACGAGTGGTACCTGCTGCCGGAGGCGGAGCGCCGGGCGATGCTGGCCGAGCACGGGCAGATGGCCCGGCCGTATCCGGACGTCCGGGCGAACACCGTTGCATCCTTCGCACTTGGCGACTATGAGTGGATGCTCGCCTTCGAAGCCGACGAACTGCACCGGATCGTCGATTTGATGCGCGACCTGCGGGCCTCGTCGGCGCGGCGGCACGTTCGCGCGGAGGTGCCGTTCTTCACCGGACGGCACCGTACCGTCGCCGACCTGGTCGCAAATCTGCCCTGACGACACCCGGACCGGTCGCCGGTCGGCTCCGGACCGGTCCGTCCGGCGCGGTTTCCGCAGGTGCCGGCCCGGGTACCCATCCACTGCCCCCCGAGGTTGGCCGGTCAGCCCGACCGGGTCGACCGGACCGGAGAAGGACCACTCATCTGATCCGGAGGAGGGTGTGATGAGTACGCAAGCTCCGACCCGCAACACCACCGCCGTGAACCGGCCGATGGCCGGGCAGCCGATGGCCGACGGTCAGACACACCAGATGGACATGAACGCCGGGATGCGTCCGGCGATCACCCCGGGAACCGAGACGAAGTCGGCGTTCCGCAGCACCGAGTTCTACGTCTACCTGATCGCGGTCGCCGGCGTACTGCTGGCCTCCCAGGTGATCAACCCGGACATCGACGGCGTGCAGGGTACCGCTGGTGGCGGGGACCCCTTCCCGGCCAGCACCGCATGGCTGTACGTCGCGCTGCTGACCATCGGTTACGTGGTCAGCCGGGGGCTGGCCAAGGCCGGCAGCGCCTGGCGGAACTCGGGTGAGCGACAGCGCTGACCCGTGAAAGGGCCGCCGACCCGGTGACGGGTACGGCGGACCGGGCCGGCGGCCGCGGTGGACACGTCCATCCGGTCGCCGGTCCTTGCGTGCACGGCCCGGTCGGTCAGGTTCCGCCGGATGCACCTACCGGATCTGCCGCACGGCGCATCGGCACGTGCCAGATGCCGTCCTCGAGGTACTCCGGCCCGACGACGACGAACCCGTACCGCGCGTACAGCCCCGTCAGGTGTGCCTGGGCGTCGAGCACACAGGGCCGGCCGGCGGCGAGCCGCAACGCCGCCTCGACGAGTCGACCGGCGTGACCCTGGCCGCGTTCGGCGGTGGCAACGGCCACCCGGCCGATCCTGGCCGTGGCTTCCGCGCCACCGCCTGGTTCGTCGAGCAGCCGTAGACAGGCCACCACCGTGTCGCCCCGGGACAGCCACAGTTGGCGGGCACCCGGCTCGACGTCGCGGCCGTCCAGTTCCGGGTACGCACAACGCTGCTCCACCACGAACACGTCCACCCGCAGCTTGAGCAGTTGGTACAGCACCAACGGCGGCAGTTCGACGGTGTGCGCGACGTGCGGCGTCAGGCCAGGATCGGGGGGCACGCCGACGGATGATACGTGGCTCAGCCCGGCCGGCTGCCGACCGCGTCGCGGACCGCGGCCCCCTGCTCCTGGTCGACGGTGCGCGCGCAGTGGGCGCAGCAGAAGAACCGTCCGGACACCTCGACCCCGTGCCCCACGATCTTGCACTGGCAGTGTTCGCAGATCGGCGCGAGCAGCTGGATCGCGCACTCGAACGAGTCGAAGGTGTAGGTGTCCCCGCTGACCGTGCGGATGTCGAACGCCAGCCAGTAGTCGTTGCCGCAGACCTCACAGGTCGCCATGTTGCTTCTCCCAACGTCAGCCTCATTTGCAGGGTGCGGCATCGGGGAGGCCCGGAACCGGCGAATCGCTGAGATGCTGTGACCGAACTGCTGGGAAATGCGCGGAGGCGGGGTGGGCGGTCAGCTCCGGGCGGCGTCGGTCGCCGGCTCCAGCCGCAGCGCCACCGAGTTCATGCAGTAGCGCGCGTTGCGGGGGGTGTACCGCTCGCCGTCGAACCGGTGCCCGAGGTGCGAGTCACAGGTGGCGCAGCGCACCTCGGTGCGGAACATGCCGTGCGACCGGTCTTCGATGTAGCGCACCGACCCGGGCAGCGCCTCGTCAAAGCTCGGCCAGCCGCAGTGCGAGTCGAACTTGGTGTCACTGGTGAACAGCGGCGTGTCGCAGGCCCGGCAGTGGTACGTGCCGACCGTCGTGGTTTCGACGTACTCACCGGACCAGGGCGCCTCGGTGCCGGCCTGACGCAGCACCCGGAACTCCTCGGGGTTGAGCCGCGCCCGCCACTGCTCGTCGGTACGGGGCAGGGACGTCTTCTCGTCTGTCATGGTCACTACGGTACGGCGGTCCCGGCACCGCCGGCCGCCGATCAGCGGCCGGCTGGCCTAAGGTCGAGGGGTGACAGGGCAGAGCCGGAGTTCCCGGTCCGCGACCACCGTCGACGTGGCCGGCCGCCAGGTGCGGCTGAGCAGCCCGGACCGGGTGTGCTTCCCCGGGCCGGGGTACACCAAGCAGGACGTGTTCGACTACTACCTGGCCGTTGGTGACGGCATACTGCGCGCCCTGCGCGACCGACCCACCACACTGCAGCGCTTCCCGGACGGCGTCGACGGCGAGATGTTCTTCCAGAAGCGGGTGCCGGCCCGGGGCGTGCCGCCGTGGCTCCGTACCGCCGAGATCAAGTTTCCCAGTGGCCGTACCGCCGACGAACTCTGCCCGGCGGACCTGGCCCACGTCGCCTGGGCCGCGCAGATGGGCACCGTGGTGTTTCATCCCTGGCCGGTGCGGGCCGCTGACGTGGACCGGCCGGACGAGCTGCGGATCGACCTGGATCCGCAGCCGGGCACCGACTTCGCCGACGCGGTGGCGGCGGCGGGCGAGGTCCGGGCAATCCTCGACGAGCTTGGTGCCACCGGTTACCCGAAGACCTCCGGCGGCCGCGGGGTGCACGTCTACCTGCGGATCCAGCCGCGCTGGCTGTTCACCGAGGTACGCCGGGCCGTGATCGCGTTCGCCCGCGAGGTGCAGCGCCGCCGGCCCGACCTGGTCACCACGTCCTGGTGGAAGGAGGAACGGGGGCGAAAGGTCTTCATCGACTACAACCAGATGGCCCGGGACCGGACCATCGCCTGTGCCTATTCGCTGCGGGCGAACGCCCGCGCCACCGTCTCCACTCCGGTCACCTGGGACGAGTTGACCCGGGTCGAGCCGGACGACTTCGACCTGCGCACCGTACCGCCCCGGCTGGCCGCCGTCGGCGACCCGCACGCCGGGATCGACGACACGCCGTGGGACATCACCCCGTTGCTGGAGTGGGCCGACCGGGACGACCGCGACGGCGCCGGTGACATGCCGTACCCGCCGGACCATCCGAAGATGCCCGGCGAACCGATGCGGGTGCAGCCGTCCCGGGCCCGCCCGGTCACCGGCGACTGACCCGCCCGGGACCCGCGACGTCCGCCCGGCCCGGTGCCGTCCTGACCCCGGCCCGGTGCCGTCCGTCCGGCCCCAGGTCAGGACGGGCAGGTCAGGCCGTCGTCGGGCACCGTCAGATCGATCAGGTACGCGTCCACCGCGTCGGCTACGCAAGCCACCTGCGGGTATGCGGTGTGCCCGTCGCCCTGGTGGGTCACCAGCACGCCGGTGCCGAGCGACTCGGCCAGCCGCGGTGCCTGCTCGTACGGGGTGGCCGGATCACCGGTGGTGCCGACGACGAGAATCGGCGCGGCGCCGACCGCCGGCCCGACCGGGTACGGGTCGGCCGCGACTGGCCAGTTGACGCAGGCCAGCAGGCCGACGGCGAGCGCCGGACCGAACGTCGGATGCTGCCGGCGCCACTGCTGCTGCAACTGCCGGACCTCGTCGGTGCTCAGCGGCACCTCGGCGTCGGCGCAGTTCACCGCCAGGTTGGCGGCGAACAGGTTGCCGTACCGGCCGTCGTCGCCGCGACCGGTGTAGCCGTCGGCGAGGTCGAACACCGGGCCCGGGTCGCCGTCCCCCAGATCGGCCAGCGCCCGGCCCAGCCGTGGCCAGCCGCTGCGGTCGTACAGCGAGGCGACCACGGCGTAGAAGATCCAGCCGGCGGTGGCCGTCCGGCCGGTCGCCCCGGTGACCGGCTCCTGCCGGGCCCGGTCCATCGCCTCGGCCAGCGTGCCGGAAGGGTCGGCGCTGATCGGGCAGTCAGCCGGTGCGCCGGAACACCACCGGCCGAAGGCGGCAAAGGCCCGTTCGAAACCGGCGGCCTGGCTCAGCGACCCGGCGACCGGGTCCTGCCCCGGGTCGATCGCGCCGTCCAGCACTAGCGCGCGGACCCGGTGCGGAAACAGGTGCGCGTAGGTGGCTCCCAGCAGGCTCCCGTACGAGTAGCCGAGGAAGGTCAGCTGGTCGTCGCCGACCGCCGCCCGCACCGCGTCGAGGTCCCGGGCTGTCTGATGGGTGGAGTACGCGGTGAGCCGCTCGCCGTAGCGCGCCGCGCAGCCGGCCGCGACCCGTTGGCTGAGCGCGGCGGCCCCGGCGAAGGCAGCCGGGTCACGGGGGTCCGGGTCCGCCCCGAAGGTGGCGTCCCAGTCACTGTCGGCGACGCAGTCGACGGCGGCGGACCGGCCCACCCCGCGCGGGTCGAAGCCGACCACGTCGAACCGGCGCAGCACTGTCTCCGGTAGACCGCCGAGGCGTTCGCCCAGTGCCAACCGGGCGGCGGCGTCCACCCCGGAGACGCCGGGCCCGCCCGGGTTGACCACCAGGGTGCCGATGCGGTCCTGCTGCCGGTCGGACCGGGCCCGGATCAGCGCGACTGGAAGGGTGCCGGCGGCGGGACCGGCGGCCCAGTTGACCGGTACGTCGATCGTGGCGCAGTCGTAGCGCAGCCCGTCGGGTGGTGGGCCGTACCGATGCGTAGTCGACTCCGGGCAGGGCTGCCAGTGCGGCGGTGAGTCGGGCCCGCCGGTCGCCCCGGGGTCGGGCCGCGCCGCCGTGCACCCGGTCAGGCCGACCAGCGAACCGACCACTGCGGCCGCGATGGCGGACAGCCAGCGGTGCCGGCCATCTGTCTGCCAGCGGCGCCGGCTCGCGGGGATCCGGCGGCGTCGGCTCACTGCTGGCTGGTCGGGTCGCCGGCCAGCACCCGGTGCACGTCGAAGCGGACCGGCCGGTCCAGCTGGTCGTACCGGCAGGAGGCCGGCTCCCGATCGGTACGCCAGCGCTGGAACCGTGCGGTGTGCCGGAACCGGTCGCCCTCCATCGCGTCGTAGGCGACCTCGGCGACCAACTCGGGCCGCAGCGGCTGCCACTCGAGGTTCTTGCCGCCGCTCCACCGGCTCGGCGCGCCCGGAATCCGCTGGCCGGAACCGTCGTCACCCGACCCCCACGGGTGGTCGGCGGCAGTGGTGCGCAACGGTGCCATCTCGTCGACGAGCTCCGCGCGTCGGGCGGCGGTGAACGACGCGCACACGCCGACGTGGTGCAGCACCCCAGCGTCATCGAAGAGCCCGAGCAGTAGTGATCCGACCACCGGGCCGGACTTGTGCCAGCGGAAGCCGGCGACGACCACGTCGGCGGTCCGCCCGTGCTTGACCTTGAACATCGTCCGCTTACCGGGCTCGTAGCGCAGCTCCGCCGGCTTGGCGATGACGCCGTCGAGGCCGGCGCCTTCGAAGATCTCGAACCAGCGACGGGCGGTGCCCGGTTCGGTGGTCACCGGGGTCAGGTGCACCGGCGCGGTGACCGCCGCCAGCGCGTCGGCCAGTCGGGCCCGACGGGTGGTGAACGGCTCGTCGAGCAGGACCTCGTCGCCCAGCGCCAGCAGGTCGAAGGCGACGAAGGAGGCCGGGATCTGCTCGGCGAGCAGCCGTACCCGGGAGGCCGCCGGATGGATCCGTTGGCCGAGCAGGTCGAAGTCGAGCCGGGACCGCCCAGTCTCCGCCCGGATCACCACCAACTCGCCGTCCACCACGATCCGGGGCGGCAACTGCTGCCGGGCCTGCTCGATGACCTCGGGGAAGTACCTGGTCAGCGTCTTACCGCCGCGGCTGGCCAGCTCGACCTGGTCACCGTCGCGGAAAATGACGCAGCGGTAGCCGTCCCACTTGGGCTCGTAGCTCATCCCCGGTGCGACTGGCAGCGTCGCGACCGGTTTCGCCAGCATCGGCTCGATCGGTAGGGCGATCGGGAAAGTCACCCACCCAGTGAACCATCCCGGTCCGACGATCCGCGGGACCGCCGGACCACGGCACGGACCCGGCGGAACACCGGCCGGACCGGGCGGGCCAGCCACGGCAGCCGGCGTGCCGCGCGTTGGTACAGCGGCTGGGCCGCCGCCCGCAGCTGCTGGCGGGTCGTGGCGAGCTGGCGGTGCGTCGTATCGAGCTCCGCCCGGGCGGAACGCAGCTGCTGTTCGAGCTCGGCGAGGCGGGCCGCGCTGATCGTCGCCATCAACTCGTGACCGGTGACCGGCTCGCTGCGGCCGTCCTCGCCGCGTACCAGCCAGGGGCGGTCACCGTATACGTCGATCTGATGGCCGGCCAACGGTACGTCGCCTTTCTCCAGCCCGTTCGGAAACTGCTCGGCGAACATCGCCCGGCAGTGTTTCGCCTGGTCGGCCGAGGTGGCCAGGATCAGCTTGTTGGGCACCAACACTGCGGGCACCAGGCTGCCGCCGTCGCCGAGGTAGCTGAACAGGCCGGTGATCACGCCGAGCCAGTGCCGGTTGAGTACGTCGTCGAGCACCACCAGCCCGTCGTCGACCACGGTCCGCTCGGCGATCCGCAAATCGTTCACCGTGATCTGATCGGTGTGGCCGCCGTCGATGGAGAAGATCCGGAAGCGGCGCCCGGCGGCGACGAAGCCGGCCTGCTCCAGGTCGAGACTTGACGACTGCACGATGTCGACGTTGTCGCCGGCGCCGTAGGTCGTGAGGTTCTGTTCGAAGATCTCCCGGTCACCGCGTCCGGACTGGTCGAGGTTGGCGGCCTGGTCGTCGAAGACGTCGATGGCGACCGCCCGCTGATCCGCTGGCAGATCCAGAGCGAGGCACAGGAACGACTTGCCGTGGTGGATGCCGATCTCGGCCACGTCGCCGCTCACCCCGGCCTCGCGCTGAGCGGCCCGTACGCCGCTGAGGTACACCGCGGTCGAAACGTTCAGCCAGCCCTTGACCTGGTGCAGACCGGTCCGCAGGTAGCTGGCGGTCCGCTCAGGCAGGACCGGTGTGAACGCTGTCATGGTGGCAGACCATACCGCTGATTACCGCAGCGACAAACGGTCGATCGGAGGACAATCCAGGTGACCGCACCGGCCGTCCTGGTCGGTGTCCTGCTCCGCTCGTCGGCGCCGCCGCCGTGGTGGCCGTACGGGAAAGGCGGATCGCATGCCCAGCTTCACCTATCCGCAGGCCGGCGCCACCGCCGTGCTGCGCGACCAGACCGGATCGGTCCGGCGGTCCGTACCGCCGCTGCCGGCGGGCTACCGCCATCTGCGGTCCCGTAGCCGACTGCGGCCCGGCAGCTTCCCGATGGCGGCCGAGGCGGTGCTCACCTGGCGGATGCACCGGGCCGCCGGTGCCCGGGTAGCGGCGTCGGCTCCCCGCGCCGAGGCCGGTGTGCTGGTGACGGTCGGTCTCGGCGTCGGGCCGCTGCGGATCGCCGCGCCGTGCGCGGTGGTGTGGGCGGTCGACGAGCCGGACCTCGCCGGATTCGCGTACGGCACCCTGCCCGGCCATCCGGCCAGCGGCGAGGAGGCGTTCCTGGTGCACCGCGACGACGACCGGGTGTGGCTGTCGGTGGTGGCGTTCAGCCGGCCGGTGGCGCCGCTCATGCGGCTGGCCGGCCCACTGGGTGCGCTGGCACAGCGGGCCTACGCCCACCGGCTGGGCACCGCACTGCGCCGGCTCACCCGCTGACCGCCAACGGCACGCCGGCCGGCGGCGGGTCAGTAGGCGGCGAAGGAACGGACCGGGGCCCGGGGCCCGAACCGGGGCGCCCGTACCCCGGCCAGCTCCAGCAGCAGACAGACCCGACCACGGTGCCCCCGGAACGGCTCCAGTAGTTCGAGCATCCGGGTGTCGGTTGCGCGGGCCTCGCCGGCCAGCGCCCAGGCCACCGTGTTCGGCAGGTGGTAGTCGCCGACGCTCACCGCGTCGGCCGCGCCGAACGCCACCCGGACCACCTCGGCGGCGGTCCACGGGCCGATCCCGGGCAGCGCGGTCAACCGCCGGGTGGCCGTCTGCGGGTCGGCGCTGTCCGACAGCCGGTCGGCGACCGCCGCCGCGCCGCACAGGGCCTGCGCCCGTCGTTGCTCGATGCCCAGCGGATGCAGCGACCAGTACGGCGCGGCGGCGAGGGCGGTCGGCTCCGGGGCGACCCAGAGATCGGCGACCGGGCCGGGAGCGGGTTCGCCGAACCGGCGGACCGTCGCGGCGTACCCGCGGTACGCCTCCGCGCCGGTCACCTTCTGTTCCAGCACGGCCCGCAGCAGCCGGGCGAACACCTGCCCGGTGGCCGGGAGCCGGACGCCGGCGTAGCGGCGGACCACCGCCGCGACGACCGAATGCCGGCGGGCCAGCGGGAGGAAGTCGGACACGTCGTCGCGGAGTCCGGCGACCGCGTCGGCGATGTCGCAGATCTGGCTGGCCCCGGGGCCGTAGCCGGCGGCGACGAGGTCGCCGCCGCGTCGGCGTAGCGCCAGGGTCGCCGGCCCGTCCGGGGTACGGGCGGTCCACCAGAAGGTGTCCGCCAGCCAGCGGGCGCACGGGTCGTGCCGTCCCATCGCCAGCGGCCGCGCCGAGCCGGCCAACTGGTAGCCCTCCGGCGGCCGCAGCACCCGGACCCGTGCCGGTGCGGCACCGGTTGCATTGAGCGTGGTCGCTGCTGTCTCCGCGGCCTGCCTTTGCTCGACCATGCCGGTCACTGTGCCAGCAGCGGCGGACAGCATCGACGCCGGGACGAGCCCGCAGCTCGTCCCGGCGTCGGATCGCCCTACCCGGGTCACCGGCGGCCACCGCCGCCGATGCCAGCCGACCTCATCGGGTGACGACCACCCGGACCACGTCGAAGGCGGGGATCTGGTTGGCCCGCTGCATCATCGGTACCCGGTGGGAACCGTCGCCGGCCCACGACGCGCACTGGGCGATGCCGGGGCCGGGCAGGCCGGGCACCTCGACGGTGACCTCGTCGGCGCCGGCGCCACCCCGACCGTCCTCGGTGGCCACGAAGAACGCCGGGACCGGGCCGGGCTCGGGAGCGCTGCGCCTACTGGTCAGCATCCGGCATGCGGTGTGGAAGTGCCCCCGGGTCAGACCCTCCTCGGTGAGGAACGAGCTTTCCAGGTAGTAGCCGCCCTGGCCGGCCGGCAGGAATCGGTCACGTACCAGGTTGCGGGTGCTGATTCGCAGGGTGAACGGTTGGTTTGCGCGTACCCGGTTGGGTGACGAGATGATCATCAGCTGCGGGTTGGTGTCCGCGTCACCGACCTCGCCGAACGCCGTACTGACACACCGCTCGCCGTCCTGGAAACCCTCGTGCGGGGCCAACGAACTGTCGGTGCAGTCGTCGCCGAGGATCTCCAACCCGGCCGGCGGATCGTCCGGCGCGTCGGGCTCTTCGCCGGGGGCGGGGGAGTCCTGGCACTGGTCCGGGCCCCGCTGGCCGTCACCCCAGTGGTGCCGTACGCCGTTGCTGTCCACGGTGGTCCCGGTGTCGGCCGGATCGACCGACTCGCTCGGGCTCACGCAGACGGCGGCGGCCCGGTCGCGGTCCCGCTCGCGGTCCCGGTCGCCGCGGGTCCCGGCGGACGAGATCTGGGTCACCGCCACCACGCCGCCGAAGACCGCCAGCATCGTGGTCACCGCGATGACGCGGTTGCGGGTGCTGCCCGCCGATTCGCCCCGGCGTGCCGGCTGGTCGCTGGTACGCCTGCGGCGCTGTGGGCTGTTCACGTGGTGCCACCTCTTTCGTCGAACGCCAATTGGTCGTCCGGGTGCAACGCAGTTGATGATGGCTGTGGTTCGCCACTGCCGTCGACCGTATGGATGTCACTCCACAACAGTCAACAATCCTTGGGCCAACTACGGAACACTTAGGAGGCACTTAATACGGGCTTCAAGAACCGGCTCGAGGCGCCGGTGGCGGGTCCACCAAAAACGTGGCGGCTGCCGGCCGCGCCCTCCCTGGCAACGACCGGCCGCCGCGATTCACAGGCGCCCTGAAAGAGTCAGTAGTCGTAGTCGCCCGAGTCCTCAGAGTCACTGTCGAAGCTGTCCGAGTCCTCGCTCTGCGAGTCCTTGCTGTCGTCGAGGCCCTTGATGTTGTCGCGGCCGTCACCGTCCGGCACCGCAATTGGCTTCGGGGTGCCCTCCGGCAGGCACTCCAGGTTCTTCGTGCCGTCCGGCTGCACGACGTACCAGGTGCCGCCGACACCCTGGCCCTTCCAATCGCCGGGCTTCTCGTCACCGGCGTAGTAGTAGATCGGCCAGCCGTCGATGGTCAGTTGGCGGGTGCCGTCCGGCCGGTTCACCGTGCCGACCAACTCCTCGTCCACCCCGGACAGAATGGGGTCGCCGTCGGTCAGCGCCGGCGGCCAGATCTTGGCGCAGTCACCCTCGCAGTTCGAGGTCGCGGGGTCGTTGGAGTCCTCCTCGAAGCGGTAGAGCAGCCAGCCGTCCTCGTCGGTGACCACGTCACCCATCTTGTCGACGGCCTTGCCGACCAGTTCCTTGGTGAGGTCCTCGTCGGCGACCTCGACCGCGATGTCCTCGGTGTCTACCGGCTCGGGCGCGGCCGACGCCGCGTTCGCCGCGTTGACGACCGGCTGGGCCTGAGCGCCGCCAAAGTCGTCCGGGTTGTAACCTGCCGGGGCGCAACCCGGCAACACGAGTGCCGCCAGCGCGCCTGCGACTATGACGGTCCGCTTTCCCAGTGCCACGTGCCCTCCCTCATTCGTCCACATCGGGCTTCATCAAGGAGTACGCAGCACATCTCGGATTGGATCGGTATTCCCGAGTGCAGAATTTCACAGCCCGGCGTTGAACCGGGTCGTCGGGTGCTGCGTGCGGCCAGCCGTTGTCGTGCCGATCAGCAGCAGAATACGCCGGTCATGGGCAGAGAGAGACGCAGCGACGATCAGAGACAGAACAGCCCGTGGGTATCCGTAAACTCGGGAACCCACGGGCTGCACGTACATCGAATCTGCTGGCGCAGATGTCGCGACGCCTGTTCGTAGCGCACGTCAGGAATGGACGTCGACCCTCCGCTCAGACCGGTACCGCTCAGACCGGTACCGCTCAGACCGGTACGGTGACGATCGCGGTGGCGACCCCGGACTGGTCGACCGCCTGGAACTGGATCCGTTCGATGTCGTCCCGAGGCGCCGCCGTCGACGTGCTCAGCAGCAACGGCGCGGGCTGCTCCGCGGTGCCGTACCCGGCGTCGGGCACCGTCCAGGTGGAGAGCACCTCCGCAGTGCCGGAGGCCCGCAGCACCACGATCCGGCACTGCATCGGTCCCGGTACGCGGCGCAGCGCGAACGACACCTGGGTGCCCCAGTCGGCTTCCTCCAGCACCACGTCCGCCTCCACCCCGGTGGTGGCGTCGACCGCGTTGAACTTCTCGCCAGTGACCTCCGGACCACCGACCCCGGACTGCGGATCGACCGGTGACGGGCTGGTCGAGACCGACGTCTGCGGCCCGGCCTGCGGTGTCGCCGATCCGCCTGACCAGGTCGACCCGGCGAAGAACGAGAAACCGGTGAGCGTCGCCATCAGCACGAACCCGGCGGCGATCTGCAGCGGTCGGCCGGCGAACAGCCGCCGGGACCTACCGGCGCGGCCGAGCGGACGGACCCGACCGTGGTCGCGAAGCTGGTCGGCGTCGGACCGTACGGTCGGCCGGATCGGCACCGGCGCGCCGCCGTCGTCCGCCCCACCAGCCCGGTTCACACCGGTGGGGCCGGACTGAGGGAGGACGGGGCTGTCCTCCAACTGGTCGATGTCGACGGTGGACATCAACCCGACGATCGGAATGAGTGACTCCAGCTCCGCGGCGCAGGCCCAGCAGCCGGCGAGATGCTCCTCGAACAGTTCGACGTCGTCGGCGTCGAGCGCACCGATCGCGTACGCTCCGACGTCCCAGTGGGCGGACCGTGTCATTCTGTAACCCCCCGCTGTTGCAGCGCCGTCCGCAGCGCTCGTAGCGCGTAGTAGACCCGCGACTTGGCGGTACCCAGTGGCAGCCCCAGCTCCGCGGCAGCCTCCGGCACCGTGCGGCCGCGGAAGTACGTCTCGACCAGGATCTCCCGGTGCGGCTGGCTGAGCGTGCGCAACGCGTCGGCGACAGTCATCTGCCGCAGCACCTGATCGGTGCCGTCGGACTCGGCGAAGCTCTCCAGGTCCCGGTCGTACTCCTCTGTCGGGCGGGCCTTCTCGCTGCGGTGGTCGTCGATCGCGATGCGCCGGGCGACGGTCACCAGCCACGGTCGCAGCGACGCCTGGCCCTGCGCGCCGAGCCGGTGGGCGTTGCGCCACGCCCGCAGCAGTGTCTCCTGGACGATGTCCTCGGCTCGTTGCCGGTCCCCCCCGGTGAGCCGTAACACGAATCCCAGCAGCGGCCGGGCGTGCTCTGCGTACAGTGTGCGGACGAGATCTTCCCCGTGGCTGGATTCCGCCGTCCCGGCCTGTTGCCGGCTTCCTGCGGTCCGTGGCGTCACCGGCTCATCATCGCGCTCGGCCGCCCTCCCGTCGATGCTCTGCCAACGTTGCGTGCTGCGGGCCATGGCCGAACCATTGCCGGTCAGACCCGGCCGGGTCCTCTCCGCCTGCCAGCCGCTGGCGACCGCGTACATCGCAGGACCTCCATCCGACGTCGACATGGCCCGCGGCTGGGGGCCCACCCCGAGGTACGGAGCCGGCCGGCGGACGGATCAACGCCCGCTCGGAAAAATTCCATCCGGCGGCGGCGGCGAAGGCTGCGCGGTTGCGTCGGCGATCGGCGACGCCGTCGCGATCAACCGGTCCAGCGCCGCGCCGTGCAGCACCCGGCTGGGAAACCAGTCACCGGCGGCCCGCCGGGCCAGGTCCCCGACGGCCGGTACGGCGCGTCCGGCGACCACCACCAGGTTGCCGTACCGGCGCCGCCGCAGCACCGCCGCGTCGGCGACCAGGCAGATGCCGGGCAGCACCTGCCGTACCGATGCCAGATGTCGACGGGCCCAGCCCAGCGGCGGCCCGTCCGCCACGTTGGACAGCAGCTGGCCGCCGGGCACGAGCACCCGGGCGACCTCGGCGGCGAACTCGACCGAGGTCAACCGAGCCGGGGTACGGGCACCGGCGAACACGTCCGCGACCACCAGGTCGTAGCTGTCCGTGCGGGCCTGTTCGACGGCGGCCCGCGCGTCACCGACCCGGATCCGCAGGTTGCGGTCGGCCGGCCAGGGCAGTTCGCGGCGGACCAGCTCGGTCAACGCGGCGTCGATCTCCACCACCCGCTGGCTGGACCCGGGCCGGGTGGCGGCCAGGTAGCGCGGCAGGGTCAGCCCACCGCCGCCCAGGTGCAGCACCCGCAGCGGGGCGCCGGCCGGGGCGGCCAGGTCGATCGCCGCGGCCATCCGGCGGACGTACTCGAACTCCAGGTGCGTCGGATCGTCGAGATCGACGTGGGACTGCTGGGTGCCGTCCAACAGCAGGGTGTACGCCCGCCGCCGGTCCGGGTCCGCAACGAGCTGCGCGGTGCCGGTGTCTACCTGGACCGCGGGCGGTGCTGTCCTGCGGGTACGGCCCATCGGCACAGTATGCCGGTCACCGCCACGCCGGATTCTCCTGCCCGGCTGCGGAGAGGCTGAGCGCCCGGTGCAGCAGCCGGGCGTCGCCGAGCATCGCCCGCAGCCGTCGCTCCAGCCCGGCGATCGGCACCAGGTTCTGCGGTGCGCGGGGGTCCTTGTACGGGGCCGAGGCGAACCGGGGCAGCGTCGCCAGCGACAGGTCGGCCAGCGCGATCGCCGCCTGCGGCGTCAGGTCGGGCCGGCACTCCACCCGGACGATGCCCGCCCAGGGCGCGCCCCGAGGCCCAGGCAGCCGCAAGTACCACGAGTAGCTGCGCCACCGGGTGCCGCGCAGGAAGACCGGGCTGCGTTCCGCCGGCCGCAGCGCGGTCACCACCGGGATCAGCCCGGCCGGCAGGTACGGCTGGCGCTGGGACTTGACGTAGCCGATCGTGTTCGAGAGCCGTCGCCCGCGCAGCGGACCGTCCACCACCAGCAGATCCGCCAGGTCATCCGCGCCGTCGGCGCGGGCCTGCTCGGAGACCGCGATCTCCAGCGCGGCCAGCGCCGGCTGCACCGCCTGCGGCAGTACGGCCGGATCCGGGTCGACGACCCGGCGCGCCGGGTAGTGCACCCGCCCGACGACCAGGTCGGTGGCGGCGGTGCTCGGCGTGAACAGGCCCCGTTCGGTGCGGGCTCCGGCCAACCGGGCCGCCCCGCGTCGCAGGTCGCAGCGCACCACCCCGGCGGCATAGGAGGCAGCCAGCGCCGGGTACGAGACCCCGTCGGGCTCCTCGCTCCACAACGAAGCGTCGATCCGACGCACCCCGTCGACCAGCAGCACCACGTCCGGTGCGCGCACGTCCGCCGGCTGACGCAACGGCCGCCACGCCGCCGGATCCAGCTCCACGGCGAGGTCGGCGGCGTCCTGGCCGTCGTCGGCGGCACCGGGGCCACCCGGGTCGGCTGCCTCGAACGACGTGCCGTAGCCGGGCTGCCAGCCCTCGACGAACCAGCGGATCCCGGTGGCCGGCCGGCCCGTCACGGTCGCGGTCACAGCCCGCTCCGCCGGACCCGGGCCGTACGGGCGTCCTTGCTGACCTCGAACCGGACCGGTACCCGCTCGGCCAGCGCCGGAACGTGGGTCACCAGGCCGACCATCCGGTCACCCCGGGCGGCGAGCCCTTCCAGGGTCGCGGCGACGGTGTCCAGGGTGGCCGCGTCCAGCGAGCCGAAGCCCTCGTCCAGCACGATCGACTCCAGACTGGCGGCGCTGGCCGACATCCCGGCCAGTTGCTCCGACAACGACAGTGCCAGCGCCAGCGACGCCTGGAAGGTCTCCCCGCCGGACAGCGTGCGTACCCCGCGCCGCAGTCCGGCGTCGTGGTGGTCGACGACGAAGAACTCACCGGCGTCGTGCACCAGCTCGTACTGACCGGAGGAAAGCTCCCGCAGGATCCGCGACGCGCCGTCCACCAGCAGATCCAGTGCCTCGACCAGCAGCCAGCGCTCGAAGTTGTTGGCCCGTAGATGCCCGGCCAACGTTCGGGCCAACTGGGCCTGCCGCTCCTGGTCGGCCCGCCTGCCGCGCAACTCACCCGCCTGGGCGAACCGTTCGGTGACCCGTTCCTGGTCAGTCTGCGCCCGCTGGACCGCCAGCGCGGCCGCCTGCCGGTAGCCGGCCGGATCGGCGCCGGCCGGCGGCGACAGTCCGGCGGCGACGAACAGCTCGTCGATGTCGGCGGCGACGCCGCCGGCCGTGTCCCGGGCCGAAGCCAGCCGATCGTCCGCCTCGGCCCGCGCCGCGCGGCGCTCGGCGAGCAGTTGATGCGCCCAGTCGGTCAACAGCGTCCACGCCGCGGCCAGATTGGTGCGGTCGGCGGCCGGTGGCGCCAGCCGGGCGACGGCGTCCCGGCCGGCGTCGAACTCCCGCCAGCCGGCCTGCAGCCGCTGTTCGCCGGTCACGGCGGCGCGCTGCGCCTGGCGGGCCGCCTCCCGGG
>NZ_JBSWXD010000105.1:0-23462 GCF_056160425.1 Micromonospora sp. ABR4_055 | reverse complement strand
TTTCTGTTCTTTCTCTTCGCCAGAAAAACTCCCACCCTTGGCGGTGCTCTTTGTTCCCCCCCCCCAAACCACACTTCCTCGTTCGCCCCCCCCCCCAGGTTCCTGATCGACGACGTACCCGGTGAGGTGTTCGAACCGGTGACACCCGGCCAGCTCGACCTCTACGAGGGACGGATCGTCTTCGCCCGACAGGCCGGTGCGGCGGCGGTCGGTCGGCTATGGCTGCGTCGCGACGGCGAGAACGGCGACATCGTCGGCGCGGGGGTCGAGCCACTGGCCGGCGAACCGTTGGACGGCCTCGACGACCTTTCCCTCATCGGCGTCGCGCTGCTCTGACCAGGGCACACCGCCGTACGCGTGTCGCCGGACCTCATCACCAGATGTCGCCTAACGTGCAGTGTTGGTGACATTTGGTGACGATGGGGGTGGTGCTCGTGTCAACTGGGGCATGGTGGACGGCGGAAGACGTCGCCAACGTCGAGAAGGACCTGGCCCGGCATCCCAAGTCCGGCCTGTGGAGCTACACCAGTCCGGCGGAGATGGCCCACTGGGTTTTCGCCGATCCGGCCCTGCCTGCGGCTGGGGAGTCGGCGGCACCGAGCGCGGATCCACTCGGTGCCGACCTCGACGAGGCGGCGCGTGCCTCGTGGGCACTCGCCGGCTGGTACATCCGGATGACCGTGCCGAAGCCGATCGAGACCGACGGCAAACTGTGGTTCCTGAACCAGCGGCGGGTACGGGGCCGGTCGCTGCTGCGGGTGACCCTCGGCCGGCTGGAGACACTGTGGCTCTACGAGGACGGCGACGGGATCAACTTCCACCTGGACAAGGCTGCCCTCGATGCGGCCTTCGACACCGGTGTCATCGACGAGGACGCCTGGGTCACCCGGGTCGCCGAATATGAGAACGACCCGTACGACACCCTGCGGGGCGAGAAGATCGGCTGCGTGTGCGACACCGTCGAAGACGCGTTGTGGGCGCTGCGGCAGCCACCGGTCCTCGCTGCGGCGCGGCTGCTCAACGTCAAGTGTCTGGCGGTCGGCGGCTTCTCGTTCCAACGGCTGCACCGGCCGGAGCGGCTGGCCCTGGCCTGGTCCGCCGGGCAGGTGCACTTCGATTCCCTGATGCCGCAGCCGGTACCGGGGGCGGCGTTCGATCGTCCGTACCGGTCTCCGGTGGTGGACCCGGCGGCGCTGACCGACATCCGGGCCTTCGACAAGCAGCCGTACGTGGCCGGGTGCGACGAGCACGACCGGCTGAGCCGCTGGCTGATCGACACTCTGGCCGCCACCGGTGTTTTGGTGGGCACCGGGCTGGCGAAGGTGCCGGTGGACCTGGCCTGGCAGGACGCTGACGGCCGGCAGTACATCGCGGAGGTCAAGAGCCTCGTCGGTGCCAGCCCGGAGGATCAGCTGCGACTCGGTCTCGGGCAGGTACTCGAGTACCGCCACCGGCTGTCCCTGCTCGACCGGGTGGTCACCCCGATTCTGCTGACCTCGGCTCCGGTCGACGTGGTGTGGCGGGACATCTGCCGGGACAACGGGGTGACCCTGCTCGTCGACGGCGACCGATTCCCGGGACGGTCCCAGTAGAGCTCGGTGGGGCTCGGTCGACTCCGGGTTGGGAACGGGAAGTTCGGGCAGTCGGCTAGGCTCACGGCGGTGGCCCCAGCGCGCGTGACGCTTGGCTGTACTGCTGTGAATCGAGGTGCGCGATCATTTCATCCGTGACCGACGATGTCGTCGAGGAGCTTGACTCCCTCGGCCTGCGCACGGGCATCGAGATCGAGGAGGATCCCGACGCCCGCGAGGGCGTGTCAGGCGAAAGCATCCGTACCCCGTTCGATCCGGAAAAGATCGACGTGGTGACTCGTAACACCACCGTAGACCTGCTGCTGTCCAGGGTGCGGAGCGGGCGGATCGACCTGCAGCCTGACTTTCAGCGGCGCGCGGGCATCTGGAAAGCCAGCAACAAGAGCCGACTCATCGAGTCGTTGCTGCTGAGGATCCCACTGCCGACATTCTACGCCGCCGAAGGCGACGACGAGGTCTGGGCAATGGTCGACGGGATCCAGCGGTTGACCAGCATCGTGGAGTTCATCGAGCCGAAGTCGATCGGGGCGCAGCCGCTACGGCTGCGTGACCTGGAATATCTTGGTACCGAGTACAACGACGCCGTGTTCGCGGATCTCCCCGGTCGGCTGCAGACCCGGCTGCGAGAGACCGAGCTGATCGTGCACCTCATCCGGCGTGGTACGCCGGATGAGGTCAAGTTCAACATCTTCGCCCGCATCAACACTGGTGGACTTCCGCTCTCCCGCCAGGAGTTGCGACACGCCCTGATACCTGGGCAGGCCCGCGACATCCTCCGTGACTGGGCCGGGTCCGAAGTGTTCCGGCAGGCGACCGGTAACAGTGTCCGTAGCGAGCGGATGGCCGACCGTGAGATGGTCCTGCGGTTCATCGCGTTTCAGCTCACCGATCCATACAGGTACGGCGAGGAGGATTTCGACGCCTTCCTGCGCAGTTCGATGAAGCGCCTTAACGCCTTGCCGCGTTCCGAGTCGGACGCGCTCTGGACCAGGTTTGAGAGGTCGATGGTGGCGGCGGCTGAGATCTTCGGGGTCCACGCCTTTCGCAAACGGGACCGCGCAGGTGGTGAGCGGAAGCACCCGATCAACAAAGCGCTGTTCGAATCGGTTGCGGGCAACCTCGCCGCCATGTCGGATGACGAGCTGGATCGTCTTGTGCAACGTCGCAAGGCGGTGGGAGAGAACATTGTTCAGCTGATGGGGGATGTGGACTTTCAACTGTCGATCAGTCAGGGAACCGGTGACCCTGGGCGGGTCCGTCGACGTTTCGCGACGATCCGGGCGGTTCTGCATACGGTCGGTAACTCATGATTGATGGCGTACGGCTGCGCAACTTCAAAGCGTTCCGGGAACTCGAGCTCCGGCTCGGTCCGCTCACCTTGTTGACCGGGGTCAACGCCGCCGGTAAGAGCACGATCATCCAAAGCCTGGCGCTGGTGCGGCAGAGCTACGACGAAGGCATGCTCGACGCCGGTGGTGGGTTCCTACTCAACGGCGACTTGGTGGAGCTGGGTGTCGGGCAGGACGTGCTGCACGAGGACTACACGGATGGGCGAGACGACGCGCCGATCCCGATCATGGTCGGCTGCACCGTCGGTTCCCGTGACCTCTGGTGGCGGGCCGAGTACGAAACCAGTCGGGATCGTGAGGCGGATCTGCTGCGGTTCGCTGCGGGCCAGCCCCTGCCGGGCATCGCAAGGGACGTGGCTGGCGGGCTCCTGGGGAGCGGGTTTCAGTTCCTGAAGGCTGACCGTATCGTTCCCGCCGTCCACTACCCGAAGTCCTACCAGGCGGTTATTCGCAGAGGTTCGCTGGGCGCGCGAGGCGAGCACACCGTCAACTTCCTCAGGGCACGACGTGATGATCCGGTGGCTGCCTTGCCGGTGCGGCATCCCAGGGCGAAATCCACCGGTCTGCTCGACCAGGTCGAGGCCTGGCTGCAGGCGGTGTGCCCCGGAGTCAACCTGATCGCGGAGGACGTGCGCGGAACAGATTTCGTCAAGCTGAGCTACGGATTCGGCGGGACCGCTGGGATCGGTTCGTCGAACATCCGGTACCGGCCGACGAACGTCGGGTTCGGACTCACCTACGCCTTGCCGATCATTGTCGCCTGCGTCGCAGCCGGACCCGGTAGTCTGATCATGCTGGAGAATCCGGAAGCTCATCTGCACCCTCGGGGTCAGACCGCGATGGCGCGACTGGCCACGCTGGCCGTCGCGGCGGGTGCCCAGGTCCTCATCGAGAGCCACAGCGACCATATCCTCAACGGGATCAGGCTGGCGGTCAAGGAGTCGGTCGTCGGCCCGGACAGTGTGGCGCTGCACTACTTCGATCGAGACGATCACGGCAAGATCGAGACGAGCTCGCCGCAGATTGATGTGGACGGTATGCTCTCGCGGTGGCCCATCGGTTTCTTTGACGAATGGGACAGAGCACTCGATCGCCTGCTTGACTGACCCTGATCTCGGAGTCCACAGTGCCGCTGCTGTTGGTCCTGAACGAGCTTTCGTACCGTGAGGTCAAAGCGCGCTACGATGATCTCTCTGACGCGCTGCACAAACTGGTATCGGTGCTGCGACAGGCACGCCGGCACCGCACCGACGTCGCCCTGGTCACCGAGCGTCAGTTCATCGATCTTCCGATGTCGGATGACTTCTCGCTGCGAAGGTGGGCTGCGGATGGGCGCAACGCCGATGCGCTGCGGTACATCAGAAGCATGCGCAACCGGGCACCGTTCCGGGCGGTGGTGACCACAAGCGCTGACTCAGAGGCGGAGTATTTCCACGCCGGTGTTCCGGCAGACGGCCTCGGGGTTGCCCATCTGATGGGCGGACTGGCGCTCAGCCTGCCGCTGGAGGCGAAGTGGGACCACGGCGTGCTGCCACTCGTGCAACGGACCCTTCGCGAGACGGCTGCTGGTGATGTGGTCCTCGCCGACGGCGAGGCGTCCGTGCGCCACGCCTTCTCAGCAGGCCACGTCGATGTTCATCGGGAGTGGATGTGCACTTCCGCCCTGACCGGCCTGATCAGCCCTGGTGATCTGTGGGACGCCCGTGAGGACGTGTTTCCGCACCTGCGTTTCCTCGCCCGCGTCGCTGATGACCTGCACAAGCTTCCCGCCACGGCGCTTGACGCGGTAAAGGTTCGGCTGGCAGAGCTGGAGTTGGCCGCGGCTGAGTGGAGCGCTGCGGGCGGCCCCTTACCGAGCTGGCGCAGCAAGGTGACGCCGGACAGCGACAGTCGTAAACCTTTGTGCTGGTTCACCGACGACGAGGACGGCGAGCGCCGCCTGTTTGACCTGCATGCGCGGTTCACGCCCGGCCCGGGGCGGCTGCACCTTCGGCTCGACAGTAGCCGTAGAGCTCTCGTGATTGCTTATATCGGACGCAAGCTGGTGTAGCTGGCGCTGATCCACCTCCTCGCGGTGGCTGATCCACTGCGCCTCACCTACGCGACACGCCGATGGACAGTTTGCTGAGGCGCATTGGATCACGAGTCGGACCGGACGCCTCAGCTGCGCTCGGCGCACTCGTCGATCACGCGCTGGACCTCGGTCATCCAGATCGCCTCATTGCTGCCGGAGCGCTTGTAGGGTGCCCGCCGCGCCATGGCGAAGAAGCCGCCGGACGGCATCGACGGCCGACCGTCGAAGCCCTGCTGTACGACCAGCGCGGAGATCAGCCCACGGCCTTCGGCGTGCTCGCGGCGTGACGCGTGCTCAAGGATGTGTGGCAGCGGCCCCTGGTGGTAGGGCACCAGAAGACCGTCAACGGCGAGCCGCTCGCTGAGCTGGCGGTAGGTGATCAGCGCATCCTCGAAGCGCCTCGCTTGCCGGGCAAGATCCCGAAGTACGTCGATGCTGAGGTCGACAGCTCGGTCGAAGTCTGGGTCACCAACACGCATCCGTCCATCGTGCCGTCGTGCCGGCAGCGTGCCATCGGGGGATCGGTCGGCCTGCCGCGTCGGATCAGGTGTCGACGCCGACGCGGGCGGCGAAGGTGCGCAGGTCCGGCAGAGACCGGTGGCGGTCGCTCGACAGCAGGTCGACGGTCAACCGCTGGGCCCAGGGCCGGTAGCGGACCTCCTGCGGCGCGGTCTGCTCGGCGGCGAGCAACGCCCGGTACGCCTCTGCGTTCGCGCCTCGGCCGTGCAACGCCAGCGCGGTGTCCTGCCAGTAGCGGGCCCGACGCTCCACGGTGCCCAACTGCTGCGGGGTGATGGCCCGAGCGCATTCGACCGCTGCGCCGAAGTCACCCAGCGCTCGGCAGACTCCGATCCGGTACAACGCGACATCGACGCTGCCGAAGGCGGCCTTCAGGTCCGCTCGCCGGGTGGCCTCGTCCGCCTCGGCGAGTAGATCCAGAGCGGTTTCCCGCTGGTCGCCGAGTGCGGCCGTGTAGGCGGCGGTGGCGAGCAGTCGTCCGTACGCGGTGACGTCATCGCGTTGCCGCAGCCCGGTCGTGGTGTCGAGCGTCGCCGCTCCGGTGAGCACGACCTCCTGCGCGGTGTCGCGGTGCCGGGTCCGGCGGAGCACGATCGCGGTGATCCGGGCATGTTCGGCCTGCAGCAGCGGGTCCCCGCAGGCCCGCGCCGTCTGACCAGCCCGGTCCATGATCGACCAGGACATGCCGTCCTCGTGCAGCTTGATCAGCACCTGTGCGGTGAGGTGGTACGCCTGGGTCGCCAGGGCGGTGGCCGCACATCGTCGGTCATCGGCGGCGTTCGCGGTGACCGTCGCCGCGCCGGTGACCAGCTGCGGTAGGCGGGTGGCGAGTCGCGCGTACCGACACGCCTGAAGGTCCGCCGACGCGGCGGCCAGCGTGGCGCGCAGCTCGACCGGGCCGACAGGTGGGGTGGTGCTCGGCTCCGCGCCGAGGAGCAGGCCCGACAGCCCCGCCGCCAGCTGCGGCGGGCGGGCAGTGGCGTGGCCGGTAGAGCCTGGGCCCGTGGGGATGGCCGCACCGGCGAGCCCCGCCAGACCGCTCAGTACCGCGCGCCGTCGGATCACGTCCTCTCCCGTCTCAGGCCAGGATCGGCTACCGGGAAGCCTAACGATCGAAGTGGACCCGTGGTGGCTGGCCGACGTGCCAGAGTTGGTCAAGCCGAACAGCTCCGGTGGAATGTCGAACACGTCGGCGAGCCGTCGTAGGGCGGACACGTCGGTCAGGCGCTGGCGGCCGCGTTCTATCCGCGACAGGCTCGCCGCGGAGTAGCCGCAGCGTCGTCCTGCCTCCGCGAGGGTCAGCCGGGCGGCCGTGCGGGCCAGCCGGATCAGGTTGCCGTAGTCGCCGGCTGCCGCCGCCCGACGCGACTCGGGAAGGCCGGCCCACCGGCGGTCGCCGCTCATCGCAGTCTCCCACCCATGGTCACGCTCGGTATTGCCTCCACTGTGCAACGGGCGTGCCAGCGCGTGCAAAGCGCTTGCGTATCCGGTAACGGGGCGTGTCGGCGCTACCTGGTCCCTGCTGTCCTGGAAGGGCGGCGGTGATGGCGCCGGACGGTGGGTGAGGAGCGCAGACAATGGACCAATCGGATCAAGGTCGACCTGGCCTTCGCCGGGTCGCTGTCGTCAATCGGACACTTGGCGTGGGCCTGTTCGGCGTCGTGGCGATTGTTGTCATCATGCTCGTGGCGGGTGGTTCCGGGCGATCGGCTGCGGTGAGCGCGATCGGCGGGATCGTCGCCGCGCTGGCCGGCCTCGCCGCCGCGTACCTCCGTCAAGGATGAGCTGCAGGTGATAGATCAATCACTGATGGTGATCATTGGGCAGTCCGGTGGGCGGAAACGACCCGCGCGGTCGATGCGCATTCCGTCGCTCTCGGTACGGTAAGCGTCATGCCTGCGTCGACCTCACCTCAGCTGCTGCGGGACTACATCACCATCCCCGAGCGCACCAGCACCAGTGACTTCGTGCTCAAGCTGGCGGACAGCGTCACCGACGCGACAGCGACCCTGGCCGAATACGTGATCACCGACCGGCTGGTCGGCAACTTCGACGAGGCACTCGGGCTGATCCGCTCGGCGATTGAGGGCCACACCTCCAAAGCCGCCTACCTGCACGGCTCGTTCGGCTCCGGCAAGTCGCACTTCATGGCCGTACTGCATGCCCTGCTGCGCGGCGAACCCGCCGCCCGGGGCCGCGAGGAGTTCTCCCGCCTGGTCGCCAAGCACAGCGTCTGGCTCGACGGGCGGCAGTTCCTGCTGGTGCCGTACCACCTGCTCGACGCCCGGTCGCTGGAGCAGCGGGTCCTCGGCGGCTACGTCGACCGGGTCCGTCAGCTGCATCCCGAGGCGACGATCCCGGCCGTGCACCGCACCGACGCGCTCTTGGAACAAGCCGCCGAGCTGCGCAAGCGGATCGGCGACGGTCAGTTCGTCGACGGGCTGCCCGGCGGCGATCCGGACGACGAGTGGGGCGACTCCGAGGCCTACTGGACCGGGCCGCGTCTGGACGCAGCGTTCGCCGCCGCGCCCGACGACCCGCAGCGGCGCAAACTCGTCAACGACCTGCTCAGCAGCTGGAACAAAGGCTTCTTCAGCAACGCCCGCGAGGACGCCGAAGCGTACATCTCGCTGGACCGAGGGCTCACCGAGATCAGCCGGCACGCCAAGGAGCTCGGCTACGACGGCCTGATCCTTTTTCTCGACGAGCTGATCCTCTGGCTGGCCAACTCCATCGGCGATCAGCAGTTCGTCTCCCGAGAGATCCAGAAGATCACCAACTTCGTCGAGGGCGGCGACACCCGCCGACCAATCCCGGTGATCAGCTTCATCGCCCGCCAACGGGACCTGCGGGAGCTCGTCGGCGAAGGGGTGACCGGCGCGCACGAGCTGAGCTTCCAGGACACCCTCAACCTGGCCAGCGGGCGCTTCGACACGATCACCTTGGAGGACCGTAACCTGCCGGAGATCGCCCGCAAGCGGTTGCTCAAACCCCGCCCCGATGTGCCGGGTGCGGCGGAGGCGATCACCGCCGCGTTCGACACCACCACCAAGGTACGTCGCGAAGTCTGGGACGCCCTGCTCGGCACCGACTCCGGAGCCGGTGCCGACCTGGACGCGTTCCGCGCCACCTACCCGTTCAGCCCGGCGTTCATCTCGACCCTGGTGCACGTCTCCAGCGCGCTGCAACGCTCCCGCACCGCGCTGAAGCTGATGCGTCAACTGCTGGTCGACCGGCGGGAGACGCTGCGGCTCGGGCAACTGGTGCCCCTCGGTGACCTGTACGACGTGATCAGCGGCGGCGGCGACCAGCCGTTCACCGACAAGCTCAAGCACGAGTTCGAGACCGCGCAGCGCATCTACACCGGCAAACTGCGGCCCCACCTGCTCGCCCAGTACGACCTGACCGACGAGGACCTCGACCGGGCACGCCGGGGTGAGGAGCTACCCGGTCCGATCGCCGCGCGGCACCGGGGATTCACCGGTGACGACCGGCTGGTGAAGACGCTGCTGCTGGCGGCGTTGGCGCCGAGCGTGCCGGCGCTGCGCAACCTGACCGCCCGCCGGCTGTCCGCGCTCAACCACGGCTCCATCGTCAGCCCGATCCCCGGCGGCGAGGTCGCCCAGGTGCTGCGCAAGGTCAAGGACTGGGCCGGCGTGTTCGGTGAGATCCGCGTCGGCGACGGTGACGACCCGGTCATCTCGCTGGAACTGGTCGGCGTCGACGTCGACAGCGTGCTCGCCACCGCCAAGCACTACGACAACGACGGCGCTCGCAAGAACCTGGTGCAGCGGCTGCTGTGGGACCAGCTCGGGGTGCCGTGGACCGACACCTTCCACGCCGAGGCGGAGCTGGTCTGGCGGGGCAGCCGCCGACGGCTCGAACTCGTCTACGGCAACGTCCGCGACGACCGGGACCTGCGCGACGACGCCTTCCAACCGGCCGATCCGGCCGGCTGGCGGCTGATCATCGACTACCCGTTCGACAGCGGCACCCACACCCCGGCCGACGACCGGCAGCGGGTGCAGCAGCTGCGGGAGCGGATCAACCCGCGTACGGTCTGCTGGATCCCGGCGTCGCTGACCCTGGAGCGCCTCAACGACCTCGGCAAACTCGCCATCCTGGAGAAGATCCTCGAAGGGCGCCGGTTCGACAGCCACGCCGAGCATCTCAACCCCGACGACCGGCGCCGCGCGCTGAGCACCCTGACCAACCAGCGCAGCAACCTGACCGGCAAGCTGCGCGACGTGCTGCGGGAGGCGTACGGGCTGGCCACCAAGCAGCCCACCGACGTGCGCGTCGGATACGACGACCACCTGGAACCGCTGATCCGGCCGTTCCACCCGACCCTGCCGGTCGGCACCAGCTTCGCCGACGCGCTACGCACCATCGGCGACCAGATGTTCACCCACCAGTTCCCCGCCCACCCGGACCTCGACCCGGACCGCAAAGGCGAACCGGTCCGGCCGGCCGACGTACGGGTCGTGCTCGACCAGGTGAGTCAGGCCATCGGCAACCCGGAGGGCCGGGTCGAGGTCGAACGCGCCCACCGGCAGACCATGCGGCGGCTGGCCAACCCGCTCGGCCTCGGCCAGATGCACGAGGCCGCCTTCGTCCTCGGCAACGAATGGGTGCAGCACTTCACCCAACGCGCCGCTGTCGAAGGCATCGACGGCGAACTGGCCGTACGGGACCTGCTGCGCTGGATCGACCACCCGCAGCCCCGAGGGCTGGACCCGCTGGTGGCCCAGCTGATCGTCGCCGTCTTCGCCGAACAGACCGACCGGATGTTCTACCTGCACGGCGCGGCGGTGTCCCCTGGCCCGGAGCCGGGCCGGATCAGCACCGACTACACACTGCGGTCCGAGCCGCTGCCCAGCGAGGCCGACTGGACCGCCGCCCGCGACCGCGCGACGAGCCTGTTCGGGGTGCACAAGCCGGGTCTGCGGCGGGGCCGCATCGTCGGGTTGCTCGCCCGCGACCTCGTCACCGAGGCGCAGCGGCGGCGCGGCGACGCCGACGACCTGGTCGCCAAGCTGGAGCAGCACGCCCGGCATCTCCACCTGGACCTGAGCGCCCCGACCGGCCGGCTGGCCACCGCCCGTACCGCCGCCGCGCTGCTGTCGACCCTCGCCAGCCGGGCCCCGGCGGTGGAGACCATCGAGCAGCTGGCCCGCGCCGATCTCGGCGGACCCGCCGGCGTCGACAAGGTCGCCCGCAGCGTCAACAGCGCCGCCGAGGTACGCAGCGCCCTGGTCGCCGCCCGCTGGGACAACCTGGGTCTGATCGCCGACCTGCCCGAGCGGTACGCGCCGGAAGCGGCCGCGATCCTCGGCAAGCTGCACGCCGCCGCCCAGGCCGACGAGCTGACCACCCCGCTGGTGCCGGTGCTGCGCCGGGCCGAACGCGATGCCGTCGAACTCATCGCCCGGGTGATGCGGGAAAGGACGCCTGCACCGCCCCCGCCGCCGCAGCCCGGGTCGCAGGTCACGCCGGTGGCGGTGCCGCGGGCCACCCCGCCGCCGGTGACCCCACCGCCGACGGTTCCGTCGGTGCCGAACCCGGCGATCGAGCTGCGCCCGCCGCTGACCGACCCGTCGCAGCGGGTCACCGACGCCACCGGGCAGGTCGGCAGCGCCACCGGGCAGGTGACCGTCGCCGCCGGGGCGCTCGACGAGGCGGTGACCCAGCTGCGGGCGTTCGCCGACGCCCACCCGGACGCACACGTCGAAATCAGCTGGCGGGTGGTGCCGTGACCGTCACCCCGGCCGCCAGCCGGGTCAGCCCGGCCGTACTCGCCCAGGAGATCGGCGACCAGCTGCGCCGCGCCGCCGCCCCGGAGTCCGACCCGGTCGTCGTCGTCACCGCGGAACCGGACTGGCCGCACGAGCCACAGCTCGTCCTGGCCGACGACCGGCGGGCCCGCGTCGTCGCCTGCCCGTCGCCGTTGGCGATCTGGCAGCACCTCGTCGCCCGGCCAGACGGCGAGGTGCTGATCCTGCTCACCCCGCTGCGGACCACCGAACTCGGCGACGGGATCCGCAGCCGGATATTCCGCCAGCGGGCCATCACCATCGAACCGTGGGACGTGGTGATGGCCGCCTTCGGTGCCCGCAACGTCGAACCCGCGCTGGCCAGCGAGAGCTGGGCCGGGCCGGCGTTGCTGGAGGCGATGCCGGCGGGCGGCTGGCCGAAGCTCGACGCCGCCAGCGTACTCAGCCGGGACGTCGCGCTCGGTCGGCTGGCCGCCGCCCGGTTCGGGCTTGACCCCACCGGCCCGCACGCCGCCGACCTCGACGTGCCGACCCTGCTGCGGTGGACCCGCCGCCCCGGCGCGGTCGACGCGTTCACCACCCTGCGGGCCGAGGAACGGGCCGGACTCGGCCGCTGGCTCACCGGCCGCCTGCACCACCCCGCCCGGGCGGTCATCGCCCTCATCGACACCGGCCACGGGTTGGACGCCCTGCCGCTCGGGCTGGTCTGTGCCGCGGTGTGGAGCAGCGCGGATCAGGAGGCGGCCCGGGCCCAGGGGCGGATCGACCCGCTGCTCGGCGCGGTGCGCGGCGACGACGACACCATCCGTCGGTACGCTGCGGCCTGTGTCGAGACCGTGACCGGGATGCTCGCTGACCGCGACGACCAGCTGCGGCGGGAGGCCCATGGGATCCTCGACCGGGCAGAGGAGCTACTGACCGGGCTGGCCGCCACCGGATGCGCCGGGCACAGTCCGATTCTGCGGACCGGGTTCGCCCACCGGCTCGACCGCGCCGCCGCAGCCCTGAGTGCCGCAGCGTCGGCAACCGGCATCCCGTCCGGGTCGCTCGACGTCGAGTTGGACCGCACCGTCGCCGCCGTCGCCGACCATGTGCTCGCCGTCGACGAAGCCGCCAAGGTGACCCGGGTACGGATGGCCCGCCGACTGCTGCGCTGGCTTGCCAGCGCCCCGGCCCCTGTCGAGAGCGTCGCCGACGGCATCCACCGGCAGATCAGCGACCTGGGCTGGGTGGACCGCGCGCTGGCGCAGGTGTGGGCCGGCGACGATGTGCACGCCGGACTGCAGGCCGCGTACCGGGACATCCACCAGCAGGTGACGCGGCGCCGGCGGATGATCGACGAGGCGTTCGCCGGGCGTCTCGCTGCCTGGACCACGGCCGGGCCCGGAAACGACGGTGACCTGTTGACCATCGAGCAGGTGCGGCGCCGGGTGGTCGATCCGTTGATCGCCGCCCACCGGCCCACCCTGTTCATCGTGCTGGACGGCATGAGTGCCGCCGTCGCCGTCGAACTCGCCGCCGAGTTGCGCCACCAGTGGGACGAGTACGACCCGGTCGCTGGTAATGGCCTGGCCCGTCGGCGGGCAGCGGTCGCCGCCCTGCCCACCCTCACCGCGGTCAGCCGGACCTCGCTGTTCGCCGGTGAGCCACGCGAGGGCAACCAGGTCACCGAGCGGCAGATGTTCACCGCCGGCCGGTGGGGCGAGCGGGCCGTCATCTTCCACAAGGGTCCGTCGCGTGGCGGTGCCGGCGAGGTGTACGCCGACGACCTGCGCGACGCCGTGGCCGACCCGACCCGGCTCGTCGCCGTCGTGATCAATACCGTCGATGACACCCTCGCGTACGGTCGGGAAGGCGACGAGCCCGGCTGGCAGCTCGGGCAGATCGGCTTCCTGCGCAGCCTGCTCGACCTGGCCCGGTCCGCCGGCCGGGCCGTGATCATCACCAGTGACCACGGGCACGTTCTCGACCACGGTGCCGTCGCCCGCACGGCCACCGACGCCCTGTCCGCCCGGCACCGCCGGGGCGACACGCCGCCCGGCGACGGCGAGGCCGTGCTCGCCGGCCCCCGGGTAGTGGCGCCCGGGCACCGTATTGTCGCCCTGTGGGATTCGGCGCTGCGCTACCGGCCCACCCGGGCCGGCTACCACGGCGGCGCATCACTGGCCGAGGTCACCGTGCCGCTGCTGGCATTCCTGCCGCCCAACGTGGCCAACCCACCGACCGGCTGGACTGCGCTCGGCCCACAGCAGCCAGACTGGTGGCAGCCGATCCGGGCCGCCGCACCAGCCGTGGCGGCACCCGCGCCGACCGCGACACCCCGCCCGACCGGTGCCCGGCAGCGTCGTGCCCCGGCACCGGTCGAAGGGGAGCAGCCGCTGTTCGCCGTACCCGAGCCGGCCGCAGCGCCCCCGGCGGCGCCGGCACCAACCGGCGCGGACCTGGTGGACGCGTTGCTGGCCAGCAACCTGTACGTCGAGCAGCGCGACGCGATGCCCCGCCGGCCAGCCGACGCCAAGGTCGCGGCGGCCCTGCGGGCCCTGGTCGAGGCCGGCGGCGTCCTGCCGTTGGCGGTGCTCGCCCAGCGGGCCGGCGAAGCCCCGCTGCGGGCCACCGGGTTCGTCACCACCCTGCAGCGGGTGCTCAACGTCGACAGCTATCCGGTGCTGTCGCTGACCGACCAGGACCGTACGGTGCGGCTCAACCAGCAGCTGCTGCGCGAGCAGTTCGGCCTGCCCGGTGCAGGGGAGAGCCGATGACGTCGCCGGCCGAACCCACCGCCAGCCCGGCCCGACGCCGCGAGGTGATCGATGCGCTGCGGCGCGGCGCCGTACCCGCCGCCGGACTCGACCTGTTCGCCGTCGGCATGGACCGGATCGCCGCCGCGATCGGCGACGACCTGACGACCGTCGCCACCGGCGGAGCGGTGTTCAAGGCGATCCGGGGCGAGTACGGCTCCGGTAAGACCTTCACCACCAGGTGGATCGCCGAGCGCGCCAAGCGGGCGAACCTGGCCGTCGCCGAGGTGCAGATATCCGAGAACGAGACCCCGCTGCACCGGCTCGAAACCGTCTACCGCCGGCTCACCGAGCGGCTCGCCACCGCCACCTTCCCGCCCAGCGCGCTCCGGGCGGTCGTCGACGGCTGGTTCTACGCCCTGGAAGAGGACGTCCTCGCCGGCGGCGACGTCAGCGCAGACGACCCGGCGGCCCTCGACACGGCTGTCGGTCTGCTCCTCGAACAGCGCCTCGCCGTGGTCAGCCGGACCGCGCCGGCGTTCGCCGCCGCGCTGCGCGGCTACCGTACGGCGACGCTGGCCGGTGAGACCGCGACCGCCGACGCGGTGCTCGCCTGGCTCGGCGGCCAGCCGCACGTGGCCGCCGCCGCCCGCCGGGCCGCCGGGGTACGCGGCGACCTCGACCACTTCGCCGCGTTGAGTTTCCTGCAGGGCCTGCTGGTGGTGCTGCGCGACAGCGGACACCCCGGCCTGCTGCTGGTCCTCGACGAGGTGGAGACCCTGCAACGGGTCCGCTCCGACGCCAGAGACAAGGCGCTCAACGCGCTGCGGCAGCTCATCGACGAAGTGCACTCCGGGCGGTTCCCCGGGCTGTACCTTCTGATCACCGGCACACCGGCGTTCTACGACGGACCGCAGGGCGTGCAGCGGCTCGCCCCGCTGGCCCAGCGGCTGGCGGTCGACTTCACCACCGATCCGCGGTTCGACAACCCACGGGCGGTGCAGATCCGGCTGCCCGGCTTCACCCACGAGTCACTGGTCGAGCTGGGCACCCGGGTCCGTGACCTGTACGCCGTCGGTGCCACCGGCGCGGGCGCGGACCGCATCGCCGGGCTCGTCGACGACGAGTTCGTCGTCGGATTCGCCCGCGCCGTCGCTGGCGGGCTGGGGGGCCGGGTCGGGGTGGCGCCCCGGTTGTTTCTCAAAAAGCTGGTCGACGTGCTCGACCGGGTCGACCAGGTGCCCGACTTCCGGCCCCGGGAGCACTACCCGCTGACGCTCAACGACACCGAGCTGACCGATGTCGAACGCAACGCCGCCCGGGCCGACGACATCGCACTCGACGACCACTGATGGCCGCCGCCGACCTGCTGCATCCGGTGGTTCTGCACCACATCGTCAACTCGCTGCGGTGGTCGGCGCTGCGCCCGTTGCAGGCTGGCGCGGTCACCCCGCTGCTAGCCGGCGACGACGCGTTGCTGCTGGCACCGACCGCCGCCGGCAAGACCGAAGCCGCGCTGTTTCCGCTGCTGTCGCGGATGGCCGAGGAAAACTGGTCCAGCCCTGGCCTGTTGTACCTCTGCCCGTTGAAAGCTTTGCTCAACAACCTGCTGCCACGGGTGGAGCAGTACGCCGGCTGGCTCGGCCGGCGGGCCGCGGTGTGGCACGGCGACGTCACCGCCGGGCAGCGCCGCCGGATTCTGCGGGACCGCCCCGACATCCTGCTGACCACCCCGGAGTCGCTGGAGTCGATGCTGGTCAGCCGCAACGTCGACCACGACGAGTTCCTCCGGTCGGTCCGGGTGGTCGTCATCGACGAGGTGCACGCCTTCGCCGGTGACGACCGGGGCTGGCATCTGCTGGCGGTGCTGGAGCGGTTGACCCGGGTCGCCGGTCGGCCGGTGCAACGGGTCGGCCTGTCCGCGACCGTGGGCAACCCTGACGAACTGCTGAGCTGGCTGCAGGGATCCGGCCGGAGTGAACGTCCGGCCAGAGTCGTCGCCCCGGACCTGCCCGCCGCCGCGATCCCACCATCGGTGACGGCTGGAGCTACTTCAGCCGGCCCGCCGCCCGGCGAGGTGGAGCTGGACTACGTCGGGTCGGCGGACAACGCGGCCCGGATCATCGCGGCGTTGCACGGCGGCGAGAAGCGGCTGGTGTTCTGCGACTCGCGGGCGCTGGTCGAAGAGCTCGGGCAGAAGCTGCGGCTGGCCGGCGTCAGCACGTACCTGTCGCACGCCTCGCTCGCTCTGGACGAGCGGCGACGGGCCGAGCAGGCCTTCGCCGAAGGGCGCGACTGCGTCATCGTCTCCACCAGCACGCTCGAACTCGGCATCGACGTCGGCGACCTCGACCGGGTGATCCAGATCAACGCTCCCCGGACCGTCGCCGCGTTCCTGCAGCGCATCGGCCGCACCGGGCGGCGGGCGGGCAGCACCCGCAACTGCCTGTTCCTCGCGCTCGACACACCGAGCCTGGTGCATGCCGCCGGACTGCTGCAGCTGTGGGGTCAGGGTTGGGTCGAGGACATCGTCGCGCCGCCGGAGCCCCGGCACATCGTCGCCCAGCAGATCCTGGCGCTCTGCCTGCAGCGGATCCGTGTCGGTGACCGGCAGTGGGCACAGGAGTGGAACGGATTGGCGCCGTTCGACGCCAGCGCGCAGGTGATCCTGAGGCATCTGCTCAGCGAGGGCTATCTCGACGGCGACGAGGGCATGCTGCACATCGGACCCGAGGCCGAGTTGCGGTTCGGCCGCCGACACTTCATGGACATGATGGCGGTTTTCACCGCGCCGCCGCAGTTCACCGTCCTACTCGGTCGCGCCGAGATCGGCCGTACCGACCCGTACCTGTTGACCGAGCGGGTGATCGGGCCACGGCTGCTGCTGCTCGGCGGTCGTAGCTGGCGGGTCACCCACATCGACTGGCGTCGGCGTCGCTGCTTCGTGGAGCCGGCCGAACGCGGCGGCCGGGCACTCTGGTTGGCTGGTGGCGCCCCGCAGGGGCTGTCGTACCGGCTGGTGCAGGCGATGCGGGAGGTGCTGCTCGGCGCGGTGCCGCCGGTCCAGCTGACCCGCCGGGCGTCTTCCCGGCTCGCCGAGGCTCGCGACGGTGCGGCCGGGCTGGTGCACCCCGGCGGTACGGTCGTCGCCATCGACGGACACGATGAGCTGCGGTGGTGGACCTGGGCCGGGTTCCGGGCCAACGCCACACTGGCGGCGACCATCGGCGATCTGGCGGATCCCACCCAACGACCCGACGACACGAGCATCCGGTTGCGCGACGGCGTCGACCGGCCCAGCTGGCTGGCGGCGACCAGCGACGCGGCGGATCGCATCTGCCTGCCCGAGATCGACGAGAAGGCCCTGCACGGGTTGAAGTTCAGTGCCGCGTTGCCGCGTCGGCTCGCCGAAGCGACCCTGGCTGCCCGGCTGGCCGACGTGCCATCCGCCCAGGCGGTGCTGGCCGAGCCGGTGCGTTTCGTCCACTGGCACCAGTAGCTGCGTGATCCACTGCGTCTCATCGACGCGACGCGCCGGAGACAGTCAGCTAGGGCGCATCCGATCATGCGCGGCCAGTCTTCCCCGTCCCACCTTTGGATCGAGGTCGACACGAACGGCGAATGACCGAAGACTGAGCGTAGTGGCGATATAACGAACGGAGCCGCCCCTGGCAGGTCGATGAGGTCGAGAGGTGTCCATGAGAGTAGTCAAATTTGGATCCGTGATGGTTGTGGTGCTCGTAGCAGCCTCCGCCACCGTTGTGTCTGCTTCCGCGGCGCACGCCGACCGTGGCGACCCAGCGGAGACGGCAGCCGCCCCGGCCAGTGCCGAGACCGCCAGGATCGATACCTGGGTGCGCGACCGCAACACTGGTGCCCGGGTGGCTGGCGTATGCGTGTTCGCGACCCCGGTCCGGGTGTTCAGCATTCCGGCGCAGTGCCGGCCGAACAGCGACCGCACCGGTCGGGTGTCCATCGATGTGCCGGGGCCCGGCTCCTACCATCTTTTCGCGTTGCCGGCTCCGGGCAGCCCGTACGGTGCGCAGTGGGTTGGACCGGACGGCGGTACCGGGGTCCAGTCCGGGGCCCGCCGGATCACCGTGGCGGCCGGCGAGACCAAGTCCGTGCCGGCGGTCCTGCTCGACCTGCGGGCCACCATCACCGGGTACATGGTGCCCAGAAAAGGGGAGATCGTCGGCGGTGTGGTCGGTGTCGCCGCCCCGCCGCCCGGTGCCTACCAGGGCGCGCGTGAGACACCGATCGACGACGACGGTGCGTTCACCATCGACTGGGTCGGCCCGTACCACTGGCCGTTGATGTTCCGGGGCGACAACCTCGCCGTGCAGTGGAGCGGTGGTGTCGCCGGTCGTGCCCAGGCAGACCTCGTCCCGGCGGTCGTCGGCACCCCGCAGCCGGCAACCTACCGGCTGCGGCACGGCGGCGAGTTGACCGTTCACATCCTCGACGAGCCGACGAGCCGACGAGCCGACGAGCCGACGAGCCGACGAGCCGACGAGCCGACGAGCCGACGAGCGCCGGCCGGCAACTGGTCCTGTACAACTCCGGATCCGGCGAGCATGTCGGGTCGGTGGCGATCGGCGACGACGCCACCTGGGGATTTTTGCGGGTCAGCGGCGGGCAGCACGTGAAGATCCGGTGCCGCTGTACGGGTGGCGACCGCTGGTACGGCGGTTCGGACTTCGCGACGGCCGCCTCGGTACGGGTCCGTCACCGGGACTGGTTGAACCTGATCCTGTGAGTCGGTGCCGGACCGGGTCAACCGATCCGGACTCCGACCAGGCTCAGCAGGTAGACGACGGCGAAGGCGCCGAAGAACAACCCGGCGGTGCCGAGCGCCACCTGGCTGGTCCACGACGGCCGTACCGGTGCGGGGAGCCGGCGGTTGACGTACAGGGTGAGGCCGACCACGACGGGGGTGTGCGCGGCGGCGATGATACCGCCGACCGACAGGATCTCGACCGGGTTGCGGACCAGCAGGAACAGCACCAGCGGGGCGAGAGTCATGGCGACCGCGACATAGGTCAGGTAGACCGCCCGTGGGTGGCGGATCAGACGGGCCAGCCTGCCGGTATGTTCGCCGTCATCAGCCGGCTCGTCGTCGGATCGGCCGGCGGTGATCAGTCTGGTGGCGTCAGCGTACGTGCGCGCCCAGCCGTCCTGGTTGGCGAAGATGGTGCCCCAGAGAGCAACCACCACACAGGTCAGCAGCAGCACCTCACCGAAGGTGCCCCACAGGTCGCCGAGCAGCGCGGTCAGGTCGCGGGCGACGTCGACCCCGTCGGGTACCCGCCCCTGCGGGGCGAGCAGTTCGGCGCCCAGCACCAGGAAGGAGACGATGACCAGTCCACCGCCGGCGACGCCGAGCGCGGCGGTCCGGCTCATCGTCCGGGTCCAGCCGCGTACCCGCTCGATCCGCTCGTCGCCGCCGACCTGCCCGTTCGAAGGCACATCGTCGCGGGCCCCGGCATCAGTCTGATCCGTCGACGAGGACGGGCCCGTCGGCCCGCCGAAGCCACGCGCCGCCACCCAGTAGGAAAACCACATGATGCCGACGGCACCGGCCAGGATGAATCCGACCCAGGGCAGCACGAAGTACAGGTCGAGGTCGTCCGGCACGCCCGGCACCAGGCCCGTCGCGATGTCGCCGCTGACCGTGCTGGCCGCCGCGGTGATGGCTGCGCCGACCAGGACCAGGGCCATCACGGCGGTGATCCGTTCCACGCCCTGGTAGCGGCCGGCCAACACCAGTGCCCCGGAGCCGAGGATGACGGCGCTGGCGTAGACCGCCTGTCCGCCGGGCAGCGCCACCATGAGCGCGCTGCCGACCAGGGCGGCGATACCGGCGATGGTGACCACCCCGGCGACGATCTGCGGCACGAAGATCACCCAGATCGCCCAGTTGGCCAACCCAGGTACGTCGCGGAAGCCGTCGAGCAGGGTGCGGCCGGTGGCAACGCTGTACCGGCCGGCCTCCCGGATCATGATCCACATGAAGACGGTCACGATCAGCGCCAGCCACAGCAGTTCGTAGCCGTACCGCGCGCCGATCCGGGGGGTGAACAGCACCGAGCCGGAACCCACCGACGACACCATCCACAGCAAGCCGGGCCCGTACCACCGGAGCTGGCCCCGGCCGGCCGGGACGGGGGTGGGCTGTTGGCGCAGAAGGAAGGCGGTCGGCACGGTGAGTTTCCCTGGGTCGTGTTCGAGCGGAGGGTCGGACCTCTCCGGACCTACCCACGCACCGGCCGGCGACACCTGGATGACGGACACTCGTCGACACGCCGGCTGTCCGGGCCCTCGACGTCCCCGACGATCATCCATGCGCGTGGTAGGCCTTTGATTACTCGACGTGCAGGAAGGATTGGCAGGTGGGCAGTGACGAGCAGTAGGCAGTGGTTTCCGGATGCCCGGTCGGGTGTCCGCTCCGGCCACACTCGGCGGCTGTTGTCGGTTGCGGCCGGGGTAGCGCTGGCAGTGGTGATGACCAGCGGCGCGGCGGCGGTGCCAGCCTCGGAGAGCGACGTTGGTGCCGCCATCACCACCCGGGTGTTCGACCGGGCCACCGGCGAGCCGGTCAAGGGCGTCTGCGTGCTGGCCATGCCGGTGCCGACGTTCAGCCTGCCGAACGCGTGCCCGGCCCGCAGCGGCGGTGGTGGTCGGGTGACCGTCGACGTGCCGGGGCCGGGGCAGTACAACCTGTTCGCCCTGCCGAAGCTGGACAGCCCGTACGGTGCCCAGTGGGTAGGCCCGGACGGCGGCACCGGCAGGCAGCAGGACGCCCGGCGGGTCACCCTCGCCGCTGGCGAGACGAAACGGGTCGCACAGATCCTGCTGGATCCGCGCGCCACGATTAGCGGCGTGGTCGACCACTGGGCTGGGGACCCCGCAGGGCTGATCTCCATCGCGCAGCCGGAGCTCGACGTGCACCAGGAGCCGCGATCCGTGCCGGTTGACGTCGACGGGACGTTCGACATCGACTGGGTCGGGCCGTACGAGTGGCCGTTGTTGTTCCGGCCGCAGCTCGACTGGGCACTGTGGAGCGGGCAGGTTGGCAATCGACTTCTTGCCGAGACGGTTCCCGCGGTCGTCGGCGGCTCGGCCGACCGGTACACGTTCCGCACGCTGCAGTTCAGGGGAGCTGCCTTCGGAGTCCAGGTCAGCAGCTTGCCGACTGGCCAGGCGGGGCGGGTCGTGTTCTACAACAGCGCTACCAGGGACGTGATGGGGGTAGGTGAGTTCGACGGGGGGAAGAACGCAGCTCGTGCGCGAGTCGTCGGTGGCCAGCAGGTCAAGGTCGAGTGCCACTGCCCCGACGGGACACGCTGGTACGGCGGGACCGACTTTGCCAGCGCCACGCCGATTGCCGTGGCCTACTACGAAGGCATCAACCTTGACATGCGGTAGCGCAGACAGACGTCCTTGAATAGGGAGTGACGACATGGCAGGCAGCAGCAGGGGATCGTCTGGTGAGGTGCATGGCCAGCACCATCAGAGGGTGACCAGGTTCCGGATGACAGGTGTGGCGGTCGTGATCGCAACCCTCGTCGTCACCATGGTCGGCGGGCCACCGGCGCGTGCCGCCGCCGCACAGTCTACCGAGGCGTACATCAAAACCTGGGTGTACGCCCGCGACACCGGCCTGCCGATGAAAGGCGTCTGCGTCATCGCCGTTCCCGCGCGAGGCACCTTCAGCTTCCCGGACGGGTGCCGGCCGAAGAGTACCGGACTGGGGCGGGTGAACGTGCCGGTGGCGGCGCCCGGGTCGTACAACCTGTTCGCGTTCGTTCCGCCCAGCACTATGTACGGGTCACAGTGGGTGGGGCCGTCCGGTGGCACCGGGACACAACAGTCGGCTCGTTTGATCACCGCGTCGGTGCCAGGTGAGACCAAGACCGCCCCGACGATCTTCATTGATCGGCGTGGCTCGATTCGGGGTAAGCTCCCGGCACCGGAGGAGATCCCGCCCCCAGGGCAGGGCGGCACCGTCGGGATCGTCGCCCCGGAGCCGGAGAACCGCTGGCAGCCCTACGCCTCCGGGATCGCTTCCGACGGCAGTTTCAGCATTCTCTGGCTCGGCCCGTACGAGTGGCCGCTGCTGTTCCGGATCCCCGGCCATGCAGACCAGTGGAGCGGCGGTGGCGGCAACCGACTACGAGCTGATCTGATCCAGGCCGCTGTACCGGGCAATTCGCCTATCATCGACTTCACTGTCAAGCGTGGCGTATCCGCCATCGTCAACTTTCCTGACCCGCCGGCGGGCTCGGACAATCGGGTGGTGCTGCGCAACGTGACCACCGGTGAGTCGGTGGGCGTCGGATCACTCGGCTCCGGTTCCAAGGTGCGGATCCGGGTCGTCCTGGGGCAGCAGGTCAAGATTCAGTGTCTCTGCGGCGGCACCACCAGTTGGCATGGCGGCACCGACTTCGACAGCGCCACGCCGGTAGTGATCACCGGCGGCGGGCCGACCGAGGTCACCTTCCTGCCGCCGCAGTGAGCCGGGCGGCCTTGTCGTCGGTGGTCGGGCCGTGCGAGGTCAGCCGCACCGGTACGCCGAGCGCCGCCTCGACCGCCGCCACCCAGGAGTCCGGGTCGGGCTCCGGGTCGGTGGCGTACCGGGGTCGGCTGGTCAGCAGCCGGGCGGTCAGCGCCGCCTGCCGGTCGAGGTCACCGGGCGGGCCGGTCGGCAACCGGTCGGTCCAGTCGTACGCCGCGCACAGCCGTAGCCGGTGCGCGCCGACCAGGTCCAGATGGGTCAACGCGAGGGCGTCGACGCCGCCGGTGACGTCGAGCGCGTACCGGTGGGCGACGGCGTCGAAGTGGCCGAACCGGAACCGCCCCTGCCAGGCGTTGGTGCCGTTGTGCCGCTCCGGCGGCCGCAGCGCCGGGTCCTCGGTGACCAGCGGGCCCGGCCCGTGCCGGGGGGTGAGGGTTCGCAGCACCCCGAGCCGGGTCACCGTACCGGGCATGCCCGCCTCGGCCAGCAGCGCGTCGACGTTGCCGTACGTCGTGGTGCTCCACGTGGTGTACGGGTGAAAGCCGTGCCACTCGTCGAGCAGCACCCCCTGAGCGCCTTCGAAGACGACGGTTCCGGCGCGCAGTAGCCGGGTCGTCCATGACCGGTCGACGATCGACACCCGCCGCGCGAACGCGGTGAACGCGGTGACGGTGTCCGCCACCGGCGGGGCGTCCAGCGGCCCCAACTCGGCGGTGAGCCGGTCACGCAGCAGGGTCAACCGGTGTCGCAGCAGTCCTTCGTCGAGGCAGTCGCCGACCCGGGGCGCGGTGTCGGGGGGGGGGGGGGGGGGGGGGGGGGGGGGGGGGAAGCGAAACCCCCCCCACAACCACAGCTGCACACCACCACACCACCCCCCCCCCCCCCCCTCTGCTCGCCT